>NZ_JBHWZP010000352.1:0-9196 GCF_042728395.1 Streptomyces sp. NPDC060205 | reverse complement strand
GTTCCCCGCGCCCCTTAAGGGGCAAAAGCTGGGGCGCAGCCCCGCTTTTGAGGGGCGCGGGGAACTGCGCGGCCAGCCCCCACCGGCCCGCCCCCGCCCACCGGCCGGACAGCGCCCCCTCCGCCGAAGGCAACCACCACACTTTCGGGTACCGATCACCGAACTCCCTGCGCCCCGAGCGGAACGCGACAACGCTGGAAACCCCGTCGCGCGCCCCGGAGGCCCCATGAGCACAACCCTCGCCTCGGGCCCCCAAGGCCCGGACAACCTGCGCCCGTTACTCGACACCGTGCTCGACGCACTGAAGACGGGCGCCGCCACCCGCCCGGGCCCCCTCCCCGCCGGCGGCCCCCCGGACGTCACCGCCCGCCTCCGCGAAGCCCTCGGCAACCCCCTCCCCGAGCACGGCGACGACCACGCCCTCCACACCCTCGTGCACGCCTTCACCGCAGGCGCCGCAGACCCCGCCCACCCCCACTGCACGGCCCACCTGCACTGCCCACCCCTCGCCGTCGCCACCGCCGCCGACCTCGCCGCCTCCGCCCTCAACCCCTCCCTCGACTCCTGGGACCAGGCCCCCGCCGCCTCCGCACTGGAAACCCTCGTCACCCGCGCCCTCGCCGCCGAGGTCTATCCCCCCGCCGAGCAGAAAACCGTCCCCGACGCCCTCGTCACCACCGGCGGCACCGAAGCCAACCAGCTCGCCCTCCTCCTCGCCCGCGAACAGCACCCCCACGTACGGCTCGTCCAGGCCGAGAACGCCCACCACTCCCTCCACCGCGCCACCTGGCTCCTCGGCCTCCCCGAACCGGTCACCGTGCCCGCCCCCGCCGGCACCCTGGACCCCGCCGCCCTCGACCAGGCCCTCACCGCACTCGGCGGCCCACCCGGCACCGTCCTCGTCGCCGCCACCGCCGGCACCACCGACGCCGGACTCATCGACCCGCTCCCCGACATCGCCACGATCTGCGAAACCCACGGCGCCCGCCTCCACATCGACGCCGCCTACGGCGCGGGCCTCCTCCTCAGCGACCGCCACCGCCCCAAACTCGACGGCCTCGCCCGCGCCCACACCGTCACCCTCGACCTCCACAAACTCGGCTGGCAGCCCGTCGCCGCAGGCCTCCTCGCCGTCCGCGACCCCCACGACCTGCACGCCTTGCGCCACCACGCCGACTACCTCAACGCCGACGACGACACCGAAGCAGGCCTGCCCGACCTCCTCGGCCGCTCCCTGCGCACCACCCGCCGCGCCGACATCCTCAAAATCGCCGTCACCCTCAAAACCCTCGGCCGCCAAGGACTCGGCGCACTCGTCGACCAGGTCTGCGCCCACGCCACCACACTCGCCGAACTCATCGACGTACACCCGCACTTCGAGCTCTACGACCACCCCACCATCAGCACCGTCCTGTTCCGGCCCGCCCATGCCGCCGACACCACCGTCGCCGACGCACGCCGCACCCTCCTCACCCAGGGCCACGCCGTCCTCGGCCGCGCCCGGCTCGACAACCGCCTCTGGTTCAAAGCCACCCTGCTCAACCCGCACACCCGCCCCGACGACCTCGCCGCGCTCCTGAAACTGGTGGAAGGACACACCGCCCGATGACCCCGCCCGCCACACCCCCCACGCCCCCCGTGCACCACCAGACCGAAGCCCCCCGCGACCTCGTCGGCATCGGCATCGGCCCCAGCAACCTCTCCCTCGCCGCCCTCGCCCACCCCCTCACCGAACTCGACACCGTCTTCTACGAACAACACCCCACCTTCGACTGGCACCCCGGCCTCCTCCTCGAAGGCGCCACCCTCCAAGTCCCCTTCCTCGCCGACCTCGTCACCCTCGCCGACCCCGCCAGCCCCTGGACCTTCCTCAACTACCTCAAGACCCGCGAACGCCTCTTCCCCTTCTACTTCTCCGAGCGCTTCCACATCCACCGCGCCGAATACGCCGCCTACTGCCGCTGGGTCAGCGACAGCCTCCCCGGACTCCACTTCGGCCACCAGGTCGACGCCGTCCGCTGGAACCCCGAACGCGACGTCTTCGAAGTCGACTTCACCCAACTCGACACCGACGGCGAAGCCGAAGCCCTCGGCCGCACCTACACCAGGAACATCGCCCTCGGCATCGGCACCGCCCCCCACATCCCCGAACCGATGCGCCCCCTCGCCGAAGCACCCGGCGTCCCCGTCATCCACGCCGCCGACTACCTCACACACCGCGAGAACTTCCTCACCGCCGACCACATCACCGTCATCGGATCAGGACAGTCCGGCGCCGAAGTCTTCCTCGACCTCCTCAGAAACCGCCCCGCGGGCCGCGAGAGAATCCACTGGCTCGCCCGCACCGAGGCCTTCGCGCCCATGGAGTACTCGAAACTCGGGCTCGAACACTTCACGCCCGACTACACGCGCTACTTCCACGCCCTGCCCGAACCCGTACGCGACCGGCTCGTCCCCGCCCAATGGCAACTCCACAAAGGCATCGACGCCGACACCATCGCCGCCATCCACGACGAGCTCTACCGCCGCACCCTCGACGGCGGCTGGCCCGACACCGTCCTCACCCCCGGCGTCCACGTCCGCACCGCGGGACGCATCGCCACCACCAAGATCGAACTGCACCTCGAACACACCCAGCAGGCCGGCCGCTCCCGCATCACCACCGACGCCGTCGTCCTCGCCACCGGCTACCGCGAACGCCCCCTCGACCGCATCCTCGCCGGACTCGACCCCTACATGCGCCGCGACGCCTCCGCACGCCCCAGGATCGACGACCACCACCGCCTCGTCCTCGACCCCTCCGTCACCGGATCCGTCTACGTCCAGAACGCCGAAACACACACCCACGGCGTAGGCGCCCCCGACCTCGGACTCACCGCCTGGCGCAGCGCGAGCATCCTCAACTCCCTCACCGGCAAGGACCCCTACCCCCTGCCCGGCCGCACCGCCTTCACCACCTTCGGACTCACCCCCCACCCCCAGATCCCGTCCGCCCGCCGACCCAAGACCCTCACACCACTGGTGGCCGACTGAAAAATCAGCCGGCCACCCCGAAGAACACCCGCGCAAAACCGATCTAGAAGACCGGCGTGCCCTCACGCGTCAGCTTCCAGTCCACCGACGCGAACTCCTTCGGATCCAGCGAACCCTTCGCCGTCACCCACTCCGCGATCCGCGTACGAATCTCCGTCGACTCCGCCCACAATTCCTTCGCCGACGCCACGTGCGGGAACGCACCCCCACCATTCGCCCGGTAGTTGTTCACCGCGAACACGAACTGCTGCGCATCGTCCAACGCCGCACCGTTGAAGGAGAGGTTCTTGATCCGCGACCCCGCCGCCTGCGCGATGTCGATGTCGTACGACAGCCCCGACACGTAGTCGTAGTTGTAGTCCGGCCGGTTGCCCGCGTTCGTCAGCTTCTCCACGTCGACCGCCGCACCGGCCGCAGTCCGCACGAAATACTCCGCCGAGAACTCCAGATACGCCCGCACCTGCGCACCCGTCAGCAACTTCGCGACCAACGTGTTGTCGTACACGTACAGACTCGACAGATCCCGGATCGTCACATCCCCCGCCGGAATCTCCGACGTCCGCGAGAACGGCGAGGCCTGCGACAGCACCGGCAACGACGCGTACTCCGTACCCGCCAGCGCCGCCCTGACCACGTCCTCCTGGACCTTCGTGATCAGGTCGATGATCGGCGCGTCCTTGTACCGCGCCTCCACCGTCGTCAACGTCTCCGTCGCCGTACCCACCACCTGGTTGACGTACGCCACGACCACGGCATGCTCGTCCTTCAGCAACTTCGTGATCTTCGGGTCGTCCGCCACCGCATTCGAGTTACGGACCGACGCCGCCACCGACTCGACCGACCAACGGCCCTTCTCGAAAACCAACTCGAAGTCGAACAGCGAAAGCCGCTCCGCATACGCCAACGGCTCCGACAGCACCACCGTCTTCCCCGACTTCGTGTTCGTCACCTTCAGCTCGGGAATCTCCACATGCGCGTGCCCGACCAGAATCGCGTCGATCCCCGGCACCTGCTGCGCCACCAGAGCCGCCGAATTCTCCACGTACGGCAACTGGTCACCGTACGACGACGTACCGGAAGACCCGCTGTGCGCGGACACGACCACCACGTCCGCACCCATCGACCGCAGCTTCGGCACCCACTTCGCCGCCTGCTCCTCAAGACCCGGGAACACCAGCTTCCCCTGCACATACGCCTTGTCCCAGATCGCGATACCCGGATTCGTCAGACCGAGCACCGCGACCCTGACCGGCGGAGCACCCTTCACATGGAACGTCTTCATGAAATACGGAGGGAAAGCCGGCTTCAGCGTCTTCGCGTCCAGCGCATTCGCACCCAGCAGCGGGAACCGGCACTGCTGCTCGAACTTCCGCAGCGTCTCGATACCGTAATTGAACTCGTGATTCCCCAGCGCCACCGCGTCATAACCGATCGCGTTCATCGCCTGCGCCATCGGATGCACCGGACCGCCCTTGGCGGTGATCGGGTCCACCTTCGCGTAGTAGTACGTCAGCGGCGTGCCCTGAATCGTGTCACCCGCGTCCAGCAGCAGCGTGTTCCCGCGGCCCTTCTCCTTGCGCACCGCGTTCACCAGCGTCGAGATACGCGCCAGACCCTGCGCGTTGCCCGCCGCGTCCTTGTACTCCGCGTCCTTGAAGTAGTCCCAGTTGAAGACATGACCGTGCAGATCCGTCGTCCCCATCACCGTCAGCGAATACCGCTTCGGCTTCGGCTTCCCGTGACCGTGCCCCGTCGCCACCGCGGCCTCCGCACTCGGCGCAGCGGCCGCACCGGCCAGAGCGACCCCGGCCCCGGTCACAGCGGACTTCTTCAGGAACTTCCGACGGTTCAACGGCATGACGGGCTACTCCTCGGAGGAACGATCAACGACGCGCGTAGATGTCGACGCGAAGAGCGGCCCGCATCACAACAACGCGCGTAGATTCTGACCCGATCACCCCACCCGGCAACACCCCCCGCAGGTTTCGATCTGATGACCGGCAGACACCACGACCGGCCCGCCGGGAACACACGCGACCGGCCCACCGGTGCCACAGTGGTACGCATGACCTCCGCACCCGAACACCCCGGGCAGCCCGCACCCGCCACCCCCTACGGCACCCCCGCGGCCCCCCGCATCGCCGTCCGCGGCGAAGCCCACCTCGAAATCGACCCCGAGATCGCCCGCATCGGCATCACCGTCAGCGCCCGCGGCACCGACCGCACCGACGCCCTCAACGACCTCACCCGCCGCAACACCGCCGCACTCGACCTCATCAAGACCTACGGCGACGCCGTCGAAAAACTCGAAACCGGCTCCTTCTCCATCACCCCCGAACTCACCAAGCACGGCCGCGGCGAACGCATCCGCGCCTACCACGGCCGCGTCCACCTCACCGCCGAACTCACCGACTTCACCGCCCTCGGTGAACTCACCACCCGCCTCGCCGACCTCGACCTCACCAGCATCGACGGCCCCTGGTGGGCCCTCCGCCCCGACTCACCCGCCCACCGCCAAGCCCGACAGCAAGCCGTACGCGAAGCCGTCCAACGCGCCCGCGAATACGCCGAAGCCCTCGGCACCACCCTCGCCGCCCTCGTCGAACTCGCCGACATCGACGCCGAGAACCCCCAGCCCTACGCCATGGCGGCCCCCCAGTTCGCCATGCGCTCCAAAGGCTTCGACGCCGGCGCCCCCGAACAAGCCCCCGCCCTCGACCTCGAACCCGAAAGGCAACACGTGTATGCACAGGTCAACGCCCGCTTCACCATGTCACCACCAGCACTCTGAAAGCCCGCTGAAGGTCCTTTGGGGAACTCCCGAAATGCTCATCGGAGCACCCCCGCGCACAATCCAACCCTTGTCAATATCCCTTCACGCAAAGGTTGTTGAGTAGTCATGCAGCGCCAATTCCCTACCCACTGGTAAGCCCTAGGCTCGGACCATGCGCCGAGCAAAGATCGTCTGTACATTGGGCCCCGCCACCGACTCCTACGACCAGATCAAAGCACTGGTCGAAGCCGGAATGGACGTAGCCCGCTTCAACCTCAGCCACGGCGGCTACGCCGACCACGAGGAGCGCTACCAGCACGTACGCAAGGCCTCCGACGAGACCGGCCGCAGCGTCGGCATCCTCGCCGACCTCCAGGGCCCCAAGATCCGACTCGGCCGCTTCACCGAAGGCCCCGTACTCCTCGAACGCGGCGACACCTTCACCATCACCGTCGAAGAGGGCACCCAGGGCGACCGCCAGACCTGCGGAACCACCTACGCCGGACTCGCCGCCGACGTCACCACCGGCGAACGCATCCTCGTCGACGACGGAAAAGTCTGCCTCGAAGTCACCTCCGTCGACGGACCCCGCGTCCACACCACCGTCGTCGAAGGCGGCATGGTCTCCGACAACAAGGGCCTCAACCTCCCCGGCGTCGCCGTCTCCGTCCCCGCCCTCTCCGACAAGGACGAGAACGACCTGCGCTGGGCGCTGCGCACCGGCGTCGACGTCATCGCCCTCTCCTTCGTCCGCAGCGGACGCGACATCGAGGACGTCCACCGGATCATGGACGAGGAGGGCCGCCGCCTCCCCGTGATCGCCAAGGTCGAGAAGCCGCAGGCCGTCGACAACATCGAGGACATCGTCGCCGCCTTCGACGGCATCATGGTCGCCCGCGGCGACCTCGGCGTCGAGATGCCCCTGGAGCAGGTCCCGATCGTCCAGAAGCGGGCGATCAAGCTGGCCAAGCGCAACGCCAAGCCGGTCATCGTCGCCACGCAGATGCTCGACTCGATGATCGAGAACTCCCGCCCCACCAGGGCCGAGGCCTCGGACGTCGCCAACGCCGTCATCGACGGCACGGACGCGGTGATGCTGTCCGGCGAGACGAGCGTCGGCAAGTACCCCGTCGAGACGGTCGCCACGATGGCCCGCATCGTCGAAGCGGCGGAGGAGGACATCCTGGCCAAGGGCCTGCCGCCCCTCACCGACCGGAACAAGCCCCGCACGCAGGGCGGCGCGGTCGCCCGGGCCGCCGCCGAGATGGGCGACTTCCTGGGCGCGAAGTTCCTGGTCGCCTTCACCCAGTCCGGCGACACGGTCCGCCGCCTGTCCCGCTACCGTTCGCCGATCCCGCTCCTGGCCTTCACCCCGGACGAGGCGACGCGCTCGCAGCTGAACCTGACGTGGGGCGTCGAGACATTGCTCGGCCCGCACGTCGACTCGACGGACGCGATGGTCGACCAGGTCGACGAACTCCTCCTGAAGCACGGCCGCTGCAAGAAGGGCGACATCGTCGTCATCACGGCCGGCTCACCCCCGGGCGTCTCCGGCTCGACAAACCTGGTCCGAGTCCACCACATCGGAGAGGACGACAGCCCGAAGTAGGGGGCTGGGTTCAGTACTTGGGCCCTACGTGGAGGTCCATGAGGGCTACGGAGGCGCGGCGGGCGACGGAGATGTTGCGCCGGTTCGCCGGCTTCCAGTCGACGCCGACTTTATCGAGGGTGTCGGTGAAGAGCCGCATGATGTCGCTCGACAAGTTGGTGAAGAAGTACCGGGGATATTCGTAGCGCCTGGGCTCGCCTTGGACGAGGCGGGTGGTCCAGTTGGTGATACGGCACCCGTCGGAGTGGATGAGCCCCCGGACGAACTCCCACGGGTGGGCGTCGACGATCTCCTGCTGCCAGGGTTCCAGAGCGATGGTGCGCTCATGCTTCTTGCCCGGGCCGTGCTGAGGGAAGAAGCAGGGCCAGTGCTTGCTGGCGGCGGTGACCGCCACGCAGCCGTCCTTCTTCACGCGAGACACGGTGTTGTCCGGGCGAGCGGACCGCATCGCGGCCTCGCAGGCGTCGATGAGGCCGGGCCAGGCGTTGTCGCACACGATGCGGAGGTAGTACACGCCTCTGCGGTGGGCACTGACGCAGCCGTCGCCGAGATAGAGGCCGAGGAGATACGCGTAGGCACCCGGATCCTCGGGCGGCCCTGGCACACCTTGACAGCGGGGGCACGGCTTGCCGGCGTGTTTCAGCGGCTCGATGCGGGTCTGCCAGGAGCGCAGGGTCGCGGGTGAGACGCCTGTCTCATTGCTGACGGAGTTCAGGCTGCGGCCCTGGCCGACCAGTGCGAGCGCCCGCTTGCGTGTGCTCATGTCGTACATGTGGACACCCTGTGCGCGGGGGCCGAACGACGCGCAACAAAAAGCGGATGTTCACGAGAACGGGAACATCCGCTTTATTGTGCTGACCTTGGAATCAAAGGAAAAGTGCCCCAGGTGGGATTCGAACCCACACTGTCCGCTGTTTGAGAGCGGCCTCTCTAACCAGTTGGAGTACTGGGGCCTTGGAAAGGAAGGGTTGCGACCACCCCTCGGCCCACTACCTTACCGTAGCTAGGTAGGCTCTTGGGAGCAGTACCTGCCCCATAAAGAGGAGCCCCCGTGACCGCCCCCGAGTCGCCCCAGCCCGTAGACGCGCCCGACGACGACAAGTCGCACGTGCCTCCGCTGACGACCCGTGTCGTCATCGCCGAGGACGAGGCGCTGATCCGTCTCGACCTCAAGGAGATGCTCGAAGAAGAGGGGTACTCGGTCGTCGGTGAGGCCGGTGACGGTGAGGAAGCCGTCGAGCTCGCCCGGGAGCACCGCCCTGACCTGGTCATTCTCGATGTGAAGATGCCCAAGCTGGACGGGATCTCGGCGGCCGAGAAGATCGCCGAGGAGTCCATCGCCCCCGTGCTGATGCTGACCGCGTTCTCGCAGCGCGACCTCGTCGAGCGGGCGAGGGACGCCGGCGCGATGGCGTACCTGGTGAAGCCGTTCAGCAAGAGTGACGTCGTTCCGGCCATCGAGATGGCGGTCTCGCGGTTCACGGAGCTGAAGGCGCTGGAGAAGGAGATCGAGGATCTCACCCAGCGGCTGGAGACGCGGAAGCTGGTGGACCGTGCGAAGTCGGTGCTGCAGACGGAGTACGGCCTGACCGAGCCGGCCGCGTTCCGGTGGATCCAGAAGACGTCGATGGACCGTCGTATGTCGATGCAGCAGGTCGCCGAGGCGGTCATCCTGGACGCGGATGAGAAGAAGGCCGACAAGAAGGCTTCCAAGGGCTGATCGGCGAGCGTTCGCGGACGGCCCTGTACGGCTGAGGCCCGCACCCCGGATTCTCGGGTGC
>NZ_JBHWZP010000351.1:0-9204 GCF_042728395.1 Streptomyces sp. NPDC060205 | reverse complement strand
ACTGCGCGACAAGCCCCCACGGGCCTGGGGCCGACGTTCGACCGTCCCTGGAGGGGCTGCTTTCAGGGGCGCGGGGAACTGCGCGACAAGCCCCCGCCGGGGCGCAGTCGACGTTCGACACCCTGGAGGGGCTGTTCGGGGGCGCGGGGAACTGCGCGGACGGTCCCCACCAGCCCGCAGCTGGTATGTGGGCGCTCTCCGCGAGGGGCTACGCCGCCGTGGGTGGTCGTAATGGGGCCGCAGCCACCGCCGTGGAAGCGACGCCCAAGTCCCTCAGCAGGGCCCGCGCCACCCGCCGCCCCGAGTGCAGAGCACCCTGCACCGTGCTCGTGTCCCGGTGGTCGCCGCACACGTACAGGCCCGCCAGCAGCCGCACCGGACGCCGCAGGTCGTGCGGCGGCGCCATCGCCGGGACGGCGTCGGGCGTGTGATGGACCGCCAGCAGCTCCCAGCGGTGCGTGGCGGTGCCGTACAGGGCCGCCAGCTGCGCCCGTACCGTACGGTCCGTGTCCGCGGGCGGTGCGCCCAGCACCGTCGACGAGATCAGGGCACGCCCCACGGGCGCCCGCGACGGGTCGACCTGGCTGACGACCGCCGTATGGGCCACGGGCCCCCGCCGGTCCGCGTCCAGGAGCAGCGCCGCGTCCGTCAGGGGCGGCTCGTCCGCCGTGTGGTGCACCACCGTCACGGGGTGGCACGGCGGCACCCGCAGACCGGGCAGCAGCTGCGCCGCGGCGCGCGCCCCGGTCGCCACCAGGACGGCCCGGCAGCGGAGTTCACCGTGCTCGGCCGTCGTCACGGACGTCGTCGAGACGGCGGTGGCCCGCACCCCGGTACGGACCGTCCTCGGCGGCAGCGTCGCGGCGAGCAGCTCCGGCAGCGTGTCGGCCCCGCCCTCGGGCACGCACAGCCGGCCGGAGGCGAAGGCACGGAGTGCGAGGTCGGCGCACCGGCTGGACGTCGTCAGATCCGGATCGCAGAGCAGCGCCGCCAGGAGGGGGCGCAGAAAACCCTCGACCGTACGCGCCGGCATGCCGCGTGCCGCGAGCGCCCGCCCGGCGGGCCGCTCGGGCCGCGCCAGCAGCCGCTCCACGGGAACCGTCGCGATCCGGCCGAGGGCCGCCGCCAGCCGGGCCTGGTCGAGCGCGCCCCCGAGCGGGGGGTACGCCCGCGACACGGGCGCGGCGGCGGCCGCAGGCAGCTGCCGCAGCCTGCGAGGGGGGCTCACAAAGGCGCGCGCCGCGTCGAGTGCGCCCCTTGCGCCCCCGGCGCTCGCGGGCTCACCCGCCCGGTGCGTACGCCCCTCGGCGTGGACGAGGACGCCGGCGGCGAACGGGCGCAGGACGAGGGCGTCCAGGCCCGGCGTCAGGCGCAGTTCGGGGTAGGACGTGGAGAGGAGCCGTCCGACACGGTCGAGACGGAAACCGTCGATCTTCTCGGTCGCCATCCGGCCGCCCACATGGGGGGCGGCCTCCAGGACGACGGTCGACACACCTGCGCTGTTCAGCCGTTGGGCGGCCGAGAGTCCCGCGACCCCGGCCCCCACGATGACGACGTCCGCCTGGCAAGCGGGCTCAAGCACGTGCCCCTCCTAGAGGTCGCGCGGCTGCTTGGAGGCGTCCCGCCCCCAACGGGTATCCGGAATACCCGACTTCGGGACGAGCGTAGGGCCGCGACCGGCCGGGGGAACTCGCGCATGAGCAGGGCACGGTCGCACGCCGGTCGCATGTGACCGGCGTGCACGCGCCGGGAGGCGTGCCCGGTGCCGGCGCCGTACTACGCCTGAGCCGCCCGGACGGCCTCCTCGATGCCGGGGAACGCGAAGGTGAAGCCCGACTCCAGCAGCCGGGTGGGAAGGACGCGCTGGCTGCCCAGCACCTCCGAGGCCATCTCGCCGAGCGCCGCCTTCAGGACGGGCGCGGGCACCGGGAACAGCGTGGGCCGGTGCAGGACGCGCCCCATGGCGGCCGTGATCTCACCGTTGGTGAGCGGCTGCGGAGCCGTCAGGTTGAAGGGCCCGGACAGGGCCTCGGAGTCGATCAGGAACCGCAGCGCGGCCACGTGGTCGTGCAGCGCGATGTAGCTCCAGTACTGCCGGCCGTCGCCCATCTTCCCGCCGAGCCCCGCCTTGAAGAGCGGGAACAGCCGCCCCCAGGCGCCGCCCTTGGGGGCCACCACCAGTCCGGTGCGGGCGAAGACGGTCCGTACGCCCGCCTCCTGCGCGGGCGCCGCCGCCTCCTCCCACTCCACGCACAGCGAGGGCAGGAACCCGTCCCCGGGCGGCGCGCTCTCGTCCACGGCCCGCGTGCCGGTGTCCCCGTAGAAGCCGATGGCGCTGCCGTTGAGGAAGACCCTCGGCGGCCGGTCGAGGGAGGCGGCGGCCTCCGCGAGCGTGGCGGTGCCGAGGAGCCGGCTGTCGCGGATCGTCCGTTTGTACGCGTCCGACCAGCGGCGGTCGGCGATCCCGGCGCCCGCGAGATTCACCACGGCGTCGCAGCCGGTCAGGCCCACGGCGTCCACGTAACCGCGCTCGGGGTCCCACTCGACCTCGTCCTCCGTCCGGGGGCTGCGGCGCACCAGCCGCACCACCTCGTGCCCGTCGGAGGTCAGTGAGCGCACCAGGGCCGTACCGATGAGGCCGGACGCGCCGGCCACGGCGATTCGCGAAGCTTCCATGACCCCATCCTGCGCCAGTCTCCCCGGGAACACCGCGCCGAGGGGCCCGCGGCCGGGGTGGCGCCCGGCGCGCCCGCTCTACAGTGACGTTCATGCCCGAGCCGTACATACGCTTCGCAGTGCCCGAGGACGAGGAGGCGCTCGGCCGTCTCGACCGCGCGGTCTGGTCCTACCGGCACGCGGTCAGACCCCGGGAACAGCCGCCGTACGAGCCGTTCTTCAACGACCGCGTCGGGCCCCGCGACCACCAGGTCGCCGAGCTGGGCGGGCGGCTCGTCGGCTACGTACGCCTCGGATTCCCGACCCCGCTCGCGTCCAACGCGCACGTACGGCAGATCCAGGGCCTGGCCGTCGCCGACGAGGTCCGCGGCAACGGAGTGGGCCGGGCGCTGATCCGCGCCGCCGTCGAGGAGGCCCGCCGCCAGGGCGCACGCCGGATCACGTTGCGCGTCCTCGGCCACAACACACCCGCACGCAGGCTGTACGAGTCGGAGGGCTTCGTGGTCGAGGGCATCCAGCCGGAGGAGTTCCGGCTGGCCGACGAGTACGTGGACGACGTACTCATGGGCCGCAGACTCTGACCCCCGACCGCCGCCGGGCCCCGACCGCCCGACCCACGACGTCCGCCCCCGGTCCGTGGCGTCCGCCCCCGGTCCTCGCCGGCCAACAGCCCTCGGTTCACGGCGTCCGATTGGCCGCCCCGCGGCGTCTGCGCCTCGGTACACCGTGTGGGACCGGCTGCCCCGTGGGGCGTCCGCCCCTGGTTCACGTCGTCCGGTCGGCCGCCCCGCGTCTGCGCCTCGGTACACCGTGTGGGACCGGCCGCCCCGTGGCGTCTGCCCCTGGGGCCACGGTGTCTGACCGGCAGCCCCGCCGGGGGTCTTCGCGGCGGGCTCGCGAGAGGACCGCATCCGGCCGGACGGCCGCCGGGCCGGGACGGCGACCCGCTCGGGACGGCGACCCGCTCGGGACGGCGGCCGGCTCGGGGCGGCGACCCGGCCGGAACGGCGGCCGACTCGGGACGGCGACCCGCACGGGACGGTGACCGGCTCGGGACGGTGACCCGGCCGGGACGGCGGCCGACTCGGGGCGGTGACCCGGCCGGGACGGCGGCCGACTCGGGGCGGCGACCCGGCCGGAACGGTGACCCGGCTCGGGACGGTGACCCCGCCGGGACGGCGACCCGCTCGGGACGGCGGTCACGACGTCACGAGATCCCCCGTGTCCACCGGCGACGACGCCTTCGCCGCCCGTGCCGCGTCGTCCGCGACCTCGTCGGCCGTCAGGACGTACCCCGTCTCGGCGTCGCTCGTGGAGCGGGCGAAGACGACGCCGTAGACCTTGCCTTCGGTGGTCAGCAGGGGGCCGCCGGAGTTGCCGGGGCGGACCGTGGAGCGGATCGAGTAGATCTCGCGGTTGACCACGGCGGAGCCGTAGATGTTCCGCCCCTGGGCATTGATCTTGTTCGCGACCGTCGCCGCCTGGAGGTCGAGCCCGCCGTCCTGCGGGTAGCCCGCGACCACGGCCGCGTCATCGCGCTTCGCGCTCGTGTCGAAGGACAGCACGGGCGCCTTGAGCCCCGGCACGTCCAGCACGGCCACGTCCTTCTGCGGGTCGAAGAGGACGACCTTCGCCTCGTACGCCCGGCCCGTGCCGCCCACCCGCACGGTCGGGTCGTCGATGCCCGCCACCACGTGCGCGTTGGTCATGACGTGCTCCGGGGCGAACACGAAGCCGCTGCCCTCGCGGCCCTGCGTGCCGACGGCGCCCTCGACCTTCACCGTGGAACGCTGGGAGGCCCGTGTGGCGGCGGCCGTGACGCTGTCCCCGGAGGGCTTGGCGACCGAGGCCGTCGGCTCGTTCTCGAAGGGGTTGAAGACCTGCGGGAAACCGGCCTCCGTGAGCGCCGAGGTGGCCCGCGAGAACCACGCCGGGGTCGTCTCCGGCATGGTGTCCTGCACCGCGCCGAGCAGCGCGGAGTCCCGGATCGAGGACGTGACGACGGGCGAGGCCGACGCGCCGAGCACGCTCGCGGCCACCCACGCCACGAGCAGCACGGAGACCGTGTTCGCCGCGGCGCCGCCCACTCCGTCGACCACGCGCAGGGGACCCCGGTCCAGCTCACGGCGGAGCTTCAGCGCCAGCCGCCCCGCCAGCTCGTGGCCCACCGCCGCGGGCAGCAGCACGGTGAGCACCGCCGTGACCGTCGCGGTCGTGGTCCCCGCCTCCACCAGGTCCATCACCCAGGGCAGCACCCATACACCGATGACGGCACCGCCCACGAAGCCGGCCAGCGAGACACAGCCCGCGACCAGTCCGCGCCGGTAGCCGGACGCCGCGTAGCCGAGAATGACCAGCAACAGCAGGATGTCGAGCAGGTCCACGGAGCTCCCTTTCTCTTGGGCCCCCTAGTACGCGCCGGGCGGGCCCAGTGATCAGGTACGCGCGTGGGGGACCGGCCGGCCGGCACACGTGCGTGGACCTGTAGAAACGTCCCGGACCGGGGCGTTGGTTCCACCGGGTGGCACACCACACATCGCGGACCCTCCCGGTCTCCCGGAGAGTGGGTCGCATGTGCGCCCACCGGAGCCCGCTCACGGCCCGCGTACCCCGCCTCCCGCGCGTCGCGGCGGACCGGCTGCCCCGGCCCGCGCGCGCCGCGCTGGCCTGCGTCCCCGGTCTCGCGGCCGTCGCAGCGCTGGTGCTCTGCGCCGTGGGCGTCGACCGGACGCCGGGCGACGGCGAGCGGGCCGTCGCGGCCCGCGCCTCCGTCGGGCACCGGGCCCCGAAGCCGCCCATCGTGCCGAGGGAACGCTGGCTGGGCGACGCCGCGTCCACCCAGCCGCCGACCCGGTACGCCGACCGGGTGTCCGCCGTCTTCGTGCATCACACCGACTCGCCCAACGGCTACGACTGCGCCGACGCGCCCCGCATCATCCAGTACCTGTACACCGGTCAGGCCGGAGTCCGGCACTGGGACGACATCGGCTACAACTTCCTCGTCGACCGCTGCGGCACCGTGTACGAAGGCCGGGCGGGTGGCGTCGAGCGGGCCGTCGTCGGCGCCCACACGCAGGGCTTCAACGTGGGCACGACGGGCATCGCCGCGCTGGGTACGTTCACCGCGGGCGTGCCCGTCCCCAAGGCGATGACCGACTCCATCGCGGCCGTCGCCGCGTGGAAGCTGGGGCTCACGGGCGTCGACCCGCGTGCGTCCGTGCGGCTTGTGTCGACCAACAGTCTGAGCAGGTACCGGGCGGGTACGCGGGGGACGTTCACGGCGGTGTCCGGGCACACGGACGGGTACTGGACCGCGTGTCCGGGGGCCGCGCTCATGGCCCGTCTGCCCTCGATCCGGCAGGAGGCTGCCCGCTTGCAGGGGCGGCGCTGAGGACTCCCGCCGGGAGGTGGTGTTTCGTCTGCGGGCCCGGTGGGGGCTGGTCGCGCAGTTCCCCGCGCCCCTTCGGGGCGCCAGTGTGCCGCGCGCCTCTTCGGGCGCCGGCGTTCCTCACAGGTGGGCCACTGCGGGCTCAACGATCACCCCGAGGCACGCCTTCTAGCGTCGGGGCACGTACCGACCGGAGGTGGGGATCATGAACAGGCGCACGAGTACGAGCAGTCCGGAGCAGCGACAGGCCGGGCGTACGTCCCTGTGGGGGCGGGTCGCACGCAGTCCCTGGACCGTCGCCTGTGTGGTGGCCGCGGTCGTGGTGGGCCCCTCCGCCGCCACCGCGTCCGCGCTGGACCGGGCCAACGCGGCGCCCCCGCACAGCGCCCCGCGGGCGTCAGCCGGCGAAGCGGTCCCACAGGCGCGGCAGGCGTTCCTCAAGGAGTGAGTGGTTCTCCAGGTCGAGCGGGGTGCCCAGCGGCTCGGGAGGGGCCGCCGGGATCCCGAGGTCGGGGGCGACCGCGCCGGTGAGCTGCTCGTACGCCTCGTCCGCCGCGTACCCCAGCTCCTCCGCGTCCCCGTCGACCTCGTCGTCGAAGTCCCCGAGCAGGTCGGCCAGTTTGTCCGGATCGTGCACGGCACCCTCGTACGTCTCCCGGCCCTGGCCGATCAGCCAGCAGCGGAAGAAGTCGAAGGCGTCGTCGCTGGCCCCGTCGAGCAGGATCCAGGCGGCGCCCCACAGGTCCCAGGTGTACGCGCGGTTGTAACGGGCCTCGAAGTGACGGGCGAAGTCGAGGACCATCTCGGGGTCCAGCCGGAGCAGCCGTTCGACGAGCAGGTCGGCCTGCTCCTCGGGGTCGCCCTCGGCGGCCTCGCGGGTCGCGTCCACCAGCTCCCAGAACTCCGTCTCGTCCATCACGGGACAAGCATCGGGCCTGTACCCGGCCCGCGCACCCGGGGACAGGCGGATCGTTATGCGCGCACATGCCGCCGGAAAATCCGACAGCAGGTGTCGGCATTCGGCGCGATGCTCGGCACATGGAGAGAGCAGAGCAGGCTTCACGACAGAACGCGGGACCGCTCGACGGCAGGATCGCGCTGGTCGCGGGTGCCACGCGCGGCGCAGGCCGGGCCATGGCGGTCGAGCTGGGGCGCGCGGGGGCCACGGTGTACGTGACCGGACGCACGACCCGCGATCGGGTCAGCGAGGTCGGCCGGACCACCGAGACGATCGAGGGGACGGCCGAACTGGTCGAGGAGGCCGCCCGCGCCGCGGGTGGCGCGGGCCGGGGGATCGCCGTACCCACGGACCATCTGGAACCCGAGCAGGTACGCGCGCTGGTCGAGCGCATCGACCAGGAGCAGGGGCGCCTCGACATCCTCGTCAACGACATCTGGGGCGGGGACGTCCACCTCGACTTCACGACCGACAAACAGCCCGACATGTGGGACATGGATCTCGCCAAGGGGCTGCGGATCATGCGCCTGGGCATCGAGTCGCACCTCGTGACCAGCCACATCGCGGCGCCCCTCCTCGTCCGCAACCCCGGCGGACTGCTCGTCGAGGTCACGGACGGCACCGAGGAGTACAACCGGCGCTACCGCAAGCCGCTGTTCTACGACCTCGCCAAGACGGCCCCGATCCGGATGGCGTACGACCTCGGGGAGGAACTGAAGGAGTACGGCTGTACGGCGGTCTGCGTCACCCCGGGGTGGCTGCGTTCCGAGGCGATGCTCGACACCGCGTTCAAGGTCACCGAGGAGAACTGGCGGGACGCCTGTGAGCAGGCACCGCACTTCGCGATCTCCGAGTCGCCCACGTACATCGGGCGGGCCCTGGTCGCGCTGGCCGCCGATCCGGACGTGGCCCGCTGGAACGGGCAGTCGCTGTCCAGCGGCGGCCTCGCCCAGGAGTACGGCTTCACGGACGTCGACGGTTCGGCGCCCGACGCGTGGCGCTATCTGCTGGAGGTGGAGTCACAGGGCAAGCCGGCGGACGTGACGGGCTACCGCTAGTCCTTGTCGGCCCGGGTCGCCGCGTCGACGTAGTACGCGGCGATCCGGGCCGCGGCGTCGGAGAAACGTTTCCTTAGCTCGGCCGGCTCCAGTACCTCCGCCTCCGGGCCGAGCGAGAGGAACTGGGTGTACGCGACGTCGTACGACTCGACCGGCAGCGTGAGCGTCACCCGGCCCTGGCCGTCGGGCGGGCCCGCCGCGTCCAGGGCCTCCTGGGCCGAGAGGGGGTCGACAGTGTGCTTCAGCCGGCGCGCGCCCGCCTCGGTGAGGCGCACCACGACGGTCGCCCGCAGGAGCGAGCGGGCGAACCGCTCGGCCTGGTCGGCCCAGAAGCCGGGCAGGTCGAAGGTCTCGTCGCGCTCGAAGCGGTCGCCCGCCGGTTCGGCGGAGGTGAACCGCTCGATGCGGTAGACCCGGAAGGGGCCGGGGCCCTGCTCCGGTGGGTGCTCCGGCCCGACGACCCTGGCGCACACGTACCAGACACCGGCCTTGAGGACGAGCCCGTACGGCTCCAGCTCGCGCTCCAGGTCCGTGTCCTCGCGGCGGTAGCGCGCGGTGATCCGGCGGTCGTCCCAGACCGCCTCCGCGATGGCGGGCAGCAGTTCGGGGGTCTTCGGCTCGGCGAACCACGCGGGGGCGTCCAGATGGAAGCGCTGGGCCGCGGTGCGGGAGGCGTCCCTGAGGGACGGCAGGAGGGCGGCGGACACCTTCAGGAGGGCGGCGGAGGAGGCGTCCTCCAGGCCCATCTCGCGCAGGGCGCCCGGTACGCCGGAGAGGAACAGGGCCTCGGCCTCGCTGCGGGCGAGGCCCGTCAGGCGGGTCCGGTAGCCGCCGACGAGGCGGTAGCCGCCGGTGCGGCCGCGGTCGGCGTACACCGGGACGCCCGCCTCCGACAGCGCCTGCGCGTCCCGCGTGATCGTCCGCTCGGACACCTCCAGCTCGCGCGCCAGCTCGGCGGCGGTCATGGAGGGCCGGGACTGCAGAAGCAGCACCATCTTGATGAGCCGGGCAGCGCGCATGCGCACCATGATGCCGGTGGCTCCGCCGGTGCGGTGAGTGGGGTGGGTACGCGTTCGTCCGCGGCGCCGTCGTGGCTGGCCGCGCAGTTCCCCGCGCCCCTGAAA
>NZ_JBHWZP010000350.1:0-9225 GCF_042728395.1 Streptomyces sp. NPDC060205 | reverse complement strand
CAGTTCCGGTTCAGGACACGTCAGACGCGGTCGGCCACGACGAGCAGGTACTGGAAACTGCCGTTCCGGTACGCGTTCAGGAACGTTTCCTCGATGCCCGTGACCAGATGCCCGGCCTCCTGGCGCAACTCCCAGTAGGGGATCGCGTCGGCGGTGAGGTCCTCCACATGGACGGGCACGAGCCGGTTGCGGGCCATCGCGCGGAAGTACTCCGAACGCGGATGGATGTCGCAGATGTAGTGCGCGTTGATGAGCGACACCTCGCGGGAGGCCCGGCCGTAGGCGTCGTTGTAGCAGCCGGTGATCGTCACATAGCGGCCCCCGCGGCGCAGCAGCCGGGCGTGCTCGGCGAAGAGCAGGTCCAACTCCACGTACATGGTGGACTCGTTGTTCCAGGAGGCCGCGTACGCGCCGGTCTCCAGGCCGGTGTCCAGCATGTTCCGGTGGTGGTAGCGCACCTTGTCGTCGATGCCCCGCTTACGGGCCTGCTCGTTGGCGAAGTCGGCCTGCTTGCGGGAGAGCGTCACCCCGTCGGCGTGGCAGCCGTACCGCAGATGGGCCACCACGCTGCCGCCGCCGCGTCCGCAGCCGGCGTCGAAGACCCGGTCGGTGGGGGAGAGGTCGCCGAGCCGGGAGGCGAGCAGGTCGGCCTGGGCCTGCTCCAGCCGGTGCAGTTCGGCGGTCATGCGGTCGGGGCCCGAGCCGGGGCCCTCGTCGAGAGCGGCCCGGTCGACGGCTCCGATGCCGTAGTGATGGTGATACAGGTCGTCGATCTTCCCCAGTTCGAGGTTGACCGGGTTCTCCTCGGCGTTCCAGTAGTCCGCGACGCGGCTCTGGTACGTGGACTGGCTCGGCACCGATGCTGCGGCGGTCTCGGCATTGGTGATGGTCAAGTGGGAACTCCTCGTTGCGCTGTGATGATGGGCCGGTCGGTGGTTGTCACCAGTAGTTGGGCAGGTGGTAGCGGTGGGAGTTGGTGGCGTGCCATTCGTGGTTTCCCGACACCCATGCGGCCAGGCCCTCGGCGTAGCGCGCGACGAGGGGTGAGGTGGCGGCCAGGACCGCCGACTCCTCCTCGAACGCCTCCATGATCCGGTTGTGGACCTCGACGGCCCGCAGATAGGCGGCCTTCAGTCCGCACCGCTCGTTGGCGGCGATGACCTGGGGCAGGTTCAGATGGGTCGGGTCGGAGGCCAGTTCCTTGGTGAAGGAGTACAGGTCGTTGACGATCGTGGTGGCGTTGCAGGCGAGCGCGGTGATCCGCTGGATCTCGGACCGGGCGTACAGCGCCGCGGGCAGTTCGTAGCCGTCGACGGCGTCGACGATCGACAGACAGGGCCTGAAGTTGTTGAACTGCCGCATGACCAGGTACTCCCAGACCCGCGGCACGTACCGGATCTCGGACCAGGCGGCCTCCGCGAGATAGCCCATGTGCAGTCGGGCCAGGTCGTGCACGATCCGGTCGCTCTGGCTGGGGGTGGCGAGCTCGCGGTAGTCCCGCAGGGCGTGGTGGTACGAGCGCAGCGGCCCGTCCGCCTCCATGCCGCGGCGCCACTCCTCCTCCAGCTCGGGTGTGCCGTGGTAGGGATCGAGCGCCGACTGGGCGATGACCAGCCGTCCGCCCAGCCCGCGGGCCGCACCGCCCCTGCCCTCGACCTCCTCGCAGTAGCAGTCGTCCACGACGTTCTCCGCGAGCAGCAGCTTCCCGGCCGCCATGAGGTGGTCGAGGCTGATCGCGCCCGGATGCTGGAGGACGACGGCCCGGCCGCACTGGAAGCCCGCGAAGTCACCCGTCCAGCTCTGCGGAAACAGGTCCAGGGAACGGGCCCAGGCCTCCAGCCTGCGGTCGATCTCCGCGGCCTTCTCCGGGTCGGCGGGCACGGCGGGCCGGTACCGCAGCCCGGGCACCGCGCCGCTGCGAGGGCGGGTGGTGGCACGGGCGAGATTCGGCGGTCCTGGCAGTCGCGCAGCCGCGGGGGAAACGGGCGGGGTGCTCACTCGGCGGTCCGCCCGACCTGGACGTTCTCCAGGATTCCCGCCGCGTCGGGAACGAGGATCGCCATCGAGTAGTAGGCCGTGACCAGATAGTTCATGATCGCGGTGGTGTCGATGTTCATGAACCTGACGTTGAGCCCCGGCTGGTACTCCTCGGGAATGCCGGTCTGGTACAGCCCGACCACACCCTGGTCGGCCTCTCCGGTGCGCAGGGCGATGACACTGCTCGTGTGCTGCGGACTGATCGGGATCTTGCCGCACGGCAGGAACGGGACGCCGCGCCAGGCCGGCACCTCATGACCCTCGATGGTGGTGGTGCCGGGCATCAGACCGCGCCGGTTGCACTGCCGGAAGAAGGCGGCGATCGCCTTCGGATGGGCCAGGAACACCCGGGTCTTGCGGCGCATCGACAGCAGTTCGTCGAGGTCGTCGGGGGTCGGCGGGCCGGAGAAGGTGCTGACGCGCTGGGCGTGGTCGACGTTGTGCAGCAGGCCGAACTCGCGGTTGTTGACCAGCTCCCACTCCTGGCGCTCGCGGATCTCCTCGATGGCCAGGCGCAGTTGCTGCTCGGTCTGGTCCATCGGGCTGTTGTAGAGGTCCGCGACCCGGGTGTGGACGCGCAGCACCGTCTGGGTGAGCGACAGTTCGTACTCGCGCGGCGAGAGGTCGTAGTCGACGAAGCCGCCGGAGAGCGTTGGCTCGCCCACGTGTCCCGCCTGCAGGGGGACGTCGGCCTCGCCCTTGCGGTTCATGGGCTTGCTCTGCTGCTCGGCGAACGCGGCGAGCTGTGCGGCGAGGGAGGGGGTGCGCTCCACGAACTGTTCGAGGCTGTCCCAGTTGAGCGTCAGCACCGTGCCCGCGGTGTCGGCCCGGACCGAGTGGTGCCAGCGGGGATCCTCCTGGCCGATGGCCTCGTCACCCAGCTGGGCGCCGTCCGTGACGACCCCGGTGACCTCCTCCTCGCCGTACTTGCCGGGGGTGTAGCGGGTGAACCGGCCGTGGACGACGAGATACGCCTCCGTGACGGGCTGCCCGGCGTCGAAGAGGACCTGGCCGGCGCGGACCTCCCGCACCCGGAACCGTGCGGCGATCTCCTGGAGGGCCGCCGTGTCCGTGTAGCCGCGCAGGGCCGGCAGTTCGGTGAGTGTCTCGGGGATGACCTTGATGTCGTCGGCGCCGTTGTGGTCGAACTGCACCCGGCCCCGGCCGACGCGGAGCTGCAGCCGCCGGTTGACCCGGTACGTGCCGCCCTTGACGTCCACCCATGGCAGCATCTTGAGCAGCCACCGCGAGGTGATGGCCTGCATCTGCGGCGCGGACTTGGTGGTCGTGGCGAGCTGGCGCGCGGCCCGGGTGCCGAGACTGGTGAACGGTGCTTCGGTGTCGGGCGGGACGGCGGCGCTGTCGGGGGGACTTTCCGGGGCGGTCACATGTCCTCCGGGTACGTGATGCGGAACAGGCGAGCGGTGCTGGGGGCGCGGGGCGGCTGTCGGGCGCGGGTTCACGGGGCGGTGGAGGCCGGGGCTGTGGCTGTGGGGCTGTGCGGACGACTGGGCAGAGCGGGCTGCGTGTAAAGCCAAACAGCCGCGGGTGGCGGCCGGGAACCGCGTGAAAGGGGCGCACTCGCGCCTCTGACGTGGGGCTCCGGTGTGCGAGGCGCGCCGCCGTCGGCGCGGCGCGCCCACTCCGGTCGCCGCCTCCGTGCGACCGGCGCGAGGGCGCACGAGGGGTTTGCGCGGTCCCGGCCCGGGTGCGGTTGGCCGCAGCGACCGGCCCTTCGGTCAGGTGATCGAGCGTGGGTCTTGCCCGGCCGGTGGAAAGGCGGCACACTGGTACCGAACGAATGGTCGGTAGGGAAGCTGGTATCGATGACCACGACGACACACTCCGCCGGGACACCCGTCCCGGAGCAGTTGTTGCAGGAGCACTTCGACGCGACGATCGCGCGGGACCAGCGGATCGAGCCCCGCGACTGGATGCCCGACGGTTATCGCAGGACCCTCGTCCGCCAGATCGCGCAGCACGCGCACTCGGAGATCATCGGGATGCAGCCCGAGGGCGAGTGGATCACCCGCGCCCCGTCGCTGCGCCGCAAGGCCATCCTGTTCGCCAAGGTCCAGGACGAGGCCGGCCACGGGCTGTACCTGTACTCGGCCGCCGAGACCCTGGGCGCCGACCGCGCCGACCTGACCGAGCGGCTGATCGAAGGACGCCAGAAGTACTCGTCGATCTTCAACTACCCGACCCCGACCTTCGCCGACGTCGGCGTGATCGGCTGGTTCGTCGACGGCGCGGCGATCTGCAACCAGGTCCCGCTGTGCAGGAGTTCGTACGGGCCCTACGCGCGCGCGATGGTGCGGATCTGCAAGGAGGAGTCCTTCCACCAGCGGCAGGGCTACGAACTGCTCCTGACCATGATGCGCGGCACCGAGGCCCAGCGGGACATGGTCCAGGACTCCGTGAACCGCTGGTGGTGGCCTTCGCTCATGATGTTCGGCCCGCCCGACGGCGACTCGCCGAACTCCGCGGCGTCGATGGCCTGGAAGATCAAGCGGCACACGAACGACGAGCTGCGGCAGCGCTTCGTCGACATGACCGTCCCGCAGGCCGAGAAGCTCGGCGTGACCCTCCCCGACCCGGAGCTGCGCTGGAACGCGGAGCGCGGCCACCACGACTTCGGCACCCCCGACTGGTCCGAGCTCAAGCGGGTCATCGGCGGCGACGGCCCCTGCAACGCCGAGCGGGTGCGGCGCCGCAGGACGGCCCACGAGGACGGCGCCTGGGTACGGGAGGCGGCCACGGCCCACGCGGCCAAGCAGGCACGGCGCGCACGGCCGCAGGAAGGGGCGACGGCATGAGCGACTCCACCCCGGACCCGACGGCGCGGACCGCCCAGGGCGACTGGCCGCTGTACGAGGTCTTCGTGCGCGGCAAGCGCGGACTGAACCACGTCCACGTGGGCTCCCTGCACGCCGCCGACGACACGATGGCCCTCACCCACGCGCGCGACCTCTACACCCGCCGCAACGAGGGCGTCTCGATCTGGGTGGTGCGCTCCGAGCACATCGCCGCCTCCACCCGTGACGAGAAGGACCCGTTCTTCGCGCCGAGCGCCGACAAGGTCTACCGCCATCCGACCTTCTACGACATCCCCGACGACGTCCCGCACATCTGAGGAGCAGGGCATGAGCGACGACCATGTCTATCTGTCCCTCGCCGAGGGACACGAGGACGACACCCGCTGGGCGTACGGCACCGGCTTCGAGGACCCGCTGCACGGGGTGGACACCACCGTGCTCGAAGGCGTCGCCGCCGACCTGCTGGCCGCCGACTGCGTGGCCCTCGCCGACGACGCCCTGGTGAGCGCCCAGCGGCTCGCCGAGTGGACCACCCGCGCCCCCGAGCTGGAGGAGGAGGTCGCCCTCGCCAACATCGGCCTCGACCTCCTCGGCCAGGCCCGCCTGCTCTACGCACGCGCCGGCCAGGTCGACGGCACCGGACGCGACGAGGACGCGTACGCCTACTTCCGCGACGCGGACGACTTCAGGAACGTGCGACTGACCGAATTGCCCGGCGGGGACTTCGCGTTCTCGGCCGTGCGGCTGCTGGTGCTGTCCAGCTGGCGGCTCGCCCACTTCGAGGAACTGTCGTCGCACCCCGACCCCGTCCTGGCGGCCGTCGCGGCCAAGGGCGTCAAGGAACTGACGTACCACCGGCAGTACGCCGCCGAGTGGGTCGTGCGCCTCGGAGACGGCACGGACGAGTCGCACCGCCGCACCCGCAGGGCCATGGAGCAGGTCGCCCCGTACCTCGGCGAGCTGTTCACGGCCTACGACGTCCGGGACGAGGTGGTCGCCGTCCTGCGGCAGGTCACCGAGGCGGCCGGCCTGCCCATGCCGGTGTACCGGCCGCTGCCCGGCACCGGCAGGGACGGGGAGCACACCGAGCATCTCGCGCCGCTGCTGGCCGAGTTGCAGAGCGTGGCCCGCGCGCACCCGGGCGCGACATGGTGACGGCGGTACGGGACGTGCAGCGCGCCTGGCACATCGCCGAACAGGTGCCGGACCCCGAACTGCCCATGCTCACCCTGGCCGACCTCGGCGTCCTGCGCGGGGTCGAGGTCGGCGCGGACGGCACCGTGGTCGCGCGTCTGACACCCACCTACTCGGGCTGCCCCGCGATGGCCGAGATGCGCGCGGACGTGGCGGCACGCCTGCGCGACGCGGGGTACACGCGCGTGGAGATCCGTACGGTCCTGGACCCGCCGTGGACCAGCGACTGGATCACCCCCGAGGGCCGCCGCAAGCTCACCGAGCACGGCATCGCACCGCCGGGAGCCGCACCCCGGCGCGCCGCCGGGCCGGTGCCCCTCGTGCTGACCCCCACCCGCCGCACGGTGGCCTGCCCGCGCTGCGGCGCTGCGGACACCGAGGAGACCTCCCGCTTCTCGGCCACCTCCTGCAAGGCGCTCTACCGCTGCCTCGCCTGCCGCGAACCGTTCGAGTACGTCAAGGAGATCTGATGGAAGGCCTGAGGCAAGAGCCGGCGGGGGACACCACCGGCCCGGCGGCTTCGACCCCGGCACCGGCCGCAGCCGCGGTGGCGACGGCTCCCGCCCCGGCGGTGCCCGCGCGTGTCCGCCGCCGCCCGGCCTTCCACACCCTGCGCGTCGCCGCCGTCCAGCCGCTGTGCGAGGACGCGGCCGCCGTGAGCTTCGAGATCCCGGCGGAGCTGGCGGGGGAGTTCGCCTTCGCGCCCGGTCAGTCGCTGACACTGCGGCGCGTGGTCGACGGACGGGACGAGCGGCGCTCGTACTCGATCTGCTCGCCGGCCGGTTCGGTGCCGCGGATCGGGGTGCGGGTGGTGCCGGGCGGTCTGTTCTCGGCCTGGCTCGTGCGCGAGGTGCGCCCCGGCGACACGGTCGAGGTGATGGCCCCCACCGGCACGTTCACGCCCGACCTCGCCGCCCCCGGTCACCACGTGCTGGTCGCGGCCGGTTCCGGTGTCACGCCGATGCTCTCCATCGCCGAGTCCGTCCTGGCCGCCCATCCGCACTCGACGGTCACCCTCTTCTACGGCAACCGCCGCACGGACACGGTGATGTTCGCCGACGAGCTGGCGGATCTGAAGGACCTGTATCCGGCGCGGTTCCAGCTCGCGCACGTACTGTCCCGTGAGCCCCGCGAGGCCGAGGTGCTGTCCGGCCGCCTCGACGCGGAGCGCCTTTCGGCGCTGGTCGGCTCGCTGGTCGACGTGGAGTCGGCGGACCACTGGTGGCTGTGCGGGCCGCACGGCATGGTCGTCGACGCCCAGCGCGTCCTGACCGGCCTCGGGGTGCCCGGCGACCGCGTCCACCGGGAGCTGTTCTACGCCGACGACGAGCCCGTACGAGAGGTGCGTCACGAGGAGGCGGCCCTGGAGGGGCCCGTCAGCCAGGTCACCGTCACCCTCGACGGCCGCTCCACCACCGCGGCGCTGGTCCGGGACCGGAGCATCCTGGAAGGCGCCCAGCGGAACCGCCCCGACCTGCCCTTCGCCTGCAAGGGTGGCGTCTGCGGCACCTGCCGTGCTCTGATCACCGACGGCAAGGCGGACATGCGCCGCAACTTCGCCCTGGAGGACGCCGAGGTCGACGCGGGCTACGTACTGACCTGCCAGTCGTACCCGGTCTCCGAGACGCTGACCGTGGACTACGACAGCTGAGACGGCGGCCGTACGGCCGAGGGGACCAGCGGCCGTACGGCGCAAAGCGGTCGGCGGCCGTACGTCGGAGGGGTCGTACGAGGGAGTGGGCGCCGGGGACATCCACTCGATCCACTCATAAATCGCGCTTATGAGGTCATAGATCCAGCCCGGCTACAGACTTAGGATAGCCTTAGTTTAGGCTCCCGGTGAGTACTCCTGATCACCGCTCGAAGGGAACCTGATCATGCCTCGCCCCCTGCGGGTAGCCATAGTCGGAGCCGGCCCCGCCGGGATCTACGCCGCCGACGCGCTGTTGAAGTCCGCAGTGGCCGTCGAGCCCGGTGTCTCCATCGACCTCTTCGAGCGGATGCCGGCCCCCTTCGGCCTGATCCGTTACGGCGTGGCCCCCGACCACCCGCGCATCAAGGGCATCATCACCGCCCTGCACCAGGTGCTCGACAAGCCGCAGATCCGCCTCTTCGGCAACGTCGACTACCCGAGCGACATCAACCTCGACGACCTGCGTGCCTTCTACGACGCGGTGATCTTCTCCACCGGGGCGACGGCCGACCGGCACCTCGACATCCCCGGCATCGGGCTCGACGGCTCGTACGGCGCGGCGGACTTCGTGTCCTGGTACGACGGGCACCCGGACGTGCCGCGGACCTGGCCGCTGGAGGCCGAGAAGGTCGCCGTCCTCGGCGTCGGCAACGTGGCGCTCGACGTGGCCCGCATCCTCGCCAAGACCGCGGAGGAGCTGCTGCCCACCGAGATCCCGCCGAACGTCCACGAGGGGCTGAAGGCCAACAAGGCCCTGGAGGTCCACGTCTTCGGGCGCCGCGGCCCGGCGCAGGCGAAGTTCAGCCCGCTGGAGCTGCGGGAGCTGGACCACTCCCCGAACATCGAGGTCATCGTCGACCCCGAGGACATCGACTACGACGACGGCTCGATCGCGACCCGGCGCGGCAACAAGCAGGCCGACATGGTCGCGAAGACCCTGGAGAACTGGGCGATCCGCGACGTCGGCGAGCGGCGGCACAAGCTGTTCCTGCACTTCTTCGAGTCGCCGACCGAGATCCTCGGCGAGGACGGCAAGGTCGTCGGTCTGCGCACCGAGCGCACCGAGCTCGACGGCACCGGCAACGTCAAGGGCACCGGCGAGTTCAAGGACTGGGACCTCGGCGCGGTCTACCGTGCCGTCGGCTACCTCTCCGACAAGCTGCCCAAGCTGCCCTGGGACGTCGAGTCGGGCACCGTTCCGGACAAGGCCGGCCGGGTGATCGAGGAGACCGGCGAGCACCTGACGTCGACGTACGTCACCGGCTGGATCCGGCGCGGTCCGGTGGGCCTCATCGGCCACACCAAGGGCGACGCCAACGAGACGGTCGCCAGCCTGCTCGACGACCACGGCAACGGCCGTCTGCAGACGCCCGTCTCGCCGGACCCCGAGGCGGTGGACGCGTTCCTGACCGAGCGGAACGTCCGCTTCACCACGTGGGAGGGCTGGTACCGCCTGGACGCCGCGGAGAAGGCCCTGGGTGAGCC
>NZ_JBHWZP010000349.1:0-9236 GCF_042728395.1 Streptomyces sp. NPDC060205 | reverse complement strand
GGGGCCCCGCTACCCTCCTCTGGCCCGGGCGGGCGGGGCCCCCCCCCCGGCCCACCAATTCGGGGCGGCCGCGGGGCCCCCCGGCCCCCCCCCGGCGGAATCTGTGCAAGGGCGGTCGAAACGGTTGCGTAGGCCGCGGCCCATCGAGCACGATGCCTAGAACACCCCGAGTCCTCAAGCGACATCCGTATTGCACCGCCCTACCGCCATTGGTCGAGACCACGCGCACTCCCCGGGTGCGCCGGGCGCAGACCGGCGGACAAGCCAACAGGCGGCGCTACCCCCCGGCGCCGCCTCCCCCAGGCACCGGCGCTGCCCTGACGTCGGTGCTGACCACGAAGGGCCCCGTGGATCGTCCCGCGGGGCCCTTCGCCCGCCCCGGCTCACGGCTCCGAGGGTCTGGGCTCCCGGCTCCCGGCTCCCGGCTCCCGGCTCCCGGCTCCCGGTGAGGCTAGGCGGTCTTCTTCGCCAGTTTGGCCAGCTGCGCCTTGACCAGCTCGGCCGGGACCTTGATCTCATCCGCGTCCAGCATGTTCATCGAGCTGAAGGCCACCAGGGTCGTACCGTCGCGGACGACCGTGTACGCGGCGGGCACCTCCGCCCCCTCGATCGAGGCGACCAGCCTGAACGCGACGGACTCGTCGCCCAGGTCCGGGCCGGCCACCGCCTCGACGTCCTTGTAGTCGTAGTCGGCGTGCCGGTACGCGGTGCAGTCCTCGGTCGCCGCACGCAGCCCGTCGATCACCTTGTCGGCCTCGCCGGACGTGTGGGCGAGGAGGGCGAACGTGATCACCGAGGCGTTCGTGTCGCTCTTCGGCACGACCCCGCGGCTGACGCCCGCCCGCGGGGCCGGGTCGGTGGAGAACAGGAACATGTCGGCGATCGGCTGGCACTTCGTCGGGGTCGCAGGGACGGTCTGGCCCAGCAGGTCCGCCCCTTCCGACTCCTTGACCTCGAAGCCCTTGACGTCACCCGTCGCGAGCGCGGCCTTCTTCAACTCCGCCTCGGTCAGGGGCCCGTCGCCCTTCGGAGCGCCACCGCCCGAGGAGCCCCGCGGGTCGCTTGTGTCCTGCGGGGCCCGGGTGTCCTGCGGGTCCGCAGGGTCCTGGCCCTCCCCGGCGGGCGCCTTCGACCCTTCCCCGCCCGTCGTCCGTCCGCCCGCCTTCGACGCCGACGACTTCCCGTCCCGGCCTGCGTCGTCCCCGCTCCCGCCCCCGCCGCACGCCGCGACGCAGCCGAGGGCGGCGACGGCCGACGCGGCCACCAGAGGGCGCGCGATCCGCATCCTCGCCCCTGTCGTCAAGTGCGTCGTCACGTGCTTCATCATCCGCTTCATCATGTGCGCGACACCGTCCCGCACGGCTCCTCGCCGGAGCCCTCCGAGTCACCGGAGTCACCGGGGTCGTCTCCGATGTCCCGGCTGCGGTCGTACGGGTCGACCGCAGGACCGCTCGGCTCCGCGCCCGACGGGCCGCCGGAGGCCAGCCGCGGATGCAGGAAGCCGTCGTAGACGTCGCAGGCGGAGTTGGCGATGTCGTCGTCGTACCTGATGACCGCCAGCCTGCCCGGCGTGGCCTCGTACTTCGCGGGGTTGAGCAGCCGCAGGTCGATGACGCGGCGGACGATGGTGCGGGCCACCTCGGTGGAGTCCTGGTCGGCGGGGGCCAGCGCGTACACGAAGGTGTAGTCGACGTGGATGTCCAGCGCCCCGTCCTTGCCGCCCCCGAACGTCGTACGGCCACGGGTCTTGACCACGTCGCCGACGAGCCGTACCTCGCCCGGGTCGAAGCGGCTGAAGAAACGCAGCGGATCGTGGTCCTTGCCGGGCTTGCGCAGCCAGGACCTCAGGTCGTCGATCAGCTCGGGCTGCTTGGGGTCGAGCACCTCGCCGAGGACGGTCTCCGGGGTGTTGCCGAGCAGCGTCCCGCGGTCGACGTTCGCCCCGACGAGCAGGGCCTTGCTCTGCTCCAGGGCCCCGGCGACCTGCTCCTTCGAGAACGCGCCGACCGCTTTCGCCTCCGGCAGTACGATCCCGGCGGCGCCGTCGGCGTACCGGGCGGCCGGGGAACCGGCGAAGGGCTCCTCCAAGGTGGGCGCGCCGGGCGCGGCAGCCGGGGCCGCGGTCTCGGGCGCGGTCTCCGCGGGCAGCGGAGCGGTCTGCGCGCCCGGGCCCGGGGCCAAGTCCGTGCCGAAGGGGTCGCCCGGCAGCAGGGACGGCTTCATGGCCACCACGGCCACCACGAGGGCGAGCGGGATGCCGATGACCGTCCACACCTTGCGGCGCCGGGCCCTGCGCCCGCCCGTCCCCTGGCCGACGGGGTCCGCGCGCCAGGCCGGGGGCAGTTCACCGCGCGCGTCCTGCTGCCGCAGCCGCTCGGTCACCATGCGGGCGCGCGCGGACGGCTCCTTGGGGGCCTGCGAGATCCGGATGTCCCGCTCGCTGTCCTGGACGAACCGCTCCCACACGTCGTCGGGTATGGACTCCCCGGACCCGTCGGGCTCCCTGCGCTCCCCGGACTCCCCGGGCTCCCCGGATTCCTTGGGCGCCTTCCCGGACGGCTTCTCACTCACGACGCTCGCGCCTCTCCCCCATGGCTGACGTGCCGTTCGGCATACCGGCCGACGTGCTCGAACAGTCGACCGAGGGTCAGTTCTAAGGCGTGGGCAAGGGAGTTCACAAGTCGGGCCCGACTGTGACCCAGCCCACATAAGAATTCTGTGAGTGTGAGGACAACCCTTCACAGGAGTCACAGGTCTCTCTTACGCAACCAATGGCCGTACCCGTGTCCGCCACGCGGAGGCCTCCCGAATCTCGTGCCGTGACGTAGCGGCGCACCGGACTTTCCGAGGTCTTCATGAAGCTTCGCCGTGTCATGGCCGCTGCGGCCACGACGGCTGTCATAGCCCCGCTCGCGCTGCTGTCGGCCCCGGCCGCTTATGCGACCGACCCCACGCCCACCGGCACCGAGACCACCACGGCCTCCGTGACGCCGGGCGCGACGGAGACCGAGACCACCGAGACGACGACGCCTCCCGCGTCGCCCACGACGACGCCGCCGGCCGCCACGACCCCCGCGGGCACGCCGACCTCGACCCCGCCGGCGACCAGCCCGGCGCCGAGCACCACCCCGCCCGGGGAGTCCGAGACCCCGGACCCCGAGCCGTCGGTGTGCGAGGACACCAAGGTCGACGTCAGCATCACCGGCCTGCCCGGCAAGATCGCCGTGGGCAGCGGCTGGCACGTGTTCTCGCTGAGCGTCCTCAACTCCTCCGACTCGACGCTCCAGGACCTGGACTTCCTCGCCGGCGCCTCCTCCGACGTGGACGGCACGGACCTCTTCAAGAGCAAGCAGGTGCGGCTCCAGGCCTGGAACCCGGACGACAAGGTCTGGGAGGACCTCGACGAAGAGGGTTACGCGGTCGGCTTCGTCGGCTACACCGACGAGCTCAAGCCCGACTACGAGGTGCTCGTCCCCCTGCGTATCAACGTGAAGTCCACCGCTCCGGTCGGCGCGGGCTTCTCGCTCGGCGCGACGATCTACGGCGACGACGACGCGGAGTGCACCGGCTTCGGTGAGGTCGCGTACAAGTTCCAGATCGTCGCCGCGGGTACGGACACCGGTGGCACGAAGCCGCAGGAAGGCGGTAAGGCGCCGGTCAGCGACCAGAAGCCGGACAAGACCAACACTCCGCAGGTGACCGGGAATCTTGCCGAGACCGGGTCCAGCTCCGCGCTGCCGACGATCGGGCTCGTCGGTGGGTTTGCGTTGGCCGCTGGGGTGGGGGCCGTTGTCGTTGCGCGGCGTCGCAAGGCCGGCGAGTAGCTCCGCTTGGAGGGCCGGTGTTTGACTGCGGGCCCGGTGGGGGCTTGTCGCGCAGTTCCCCGCGCCCTCAACAGGGCCCTGACGGGCCCGTTGACGGCGCATAGGACACATGACGCGTCACGCATGACCGACTCGACTTGCTGTATGTGCGACAAGACGTAAGGACCTGCGCTCGGAGGGGGGCGCAGGTCCTTCGTCTTTGTCGGTTGCCTTCCTCTACTTCTTCGGTGGGATCGCCGGTATGCCGAGGAACGGGAGTTTCAGGGCGCCGAAGGCGTCCGCCGGGACCGCGGGGGTGAGCGGGTCGACCGGCTTGAGGCGCTCGTAGGCCGCGCCGGGCGCCGGGCGCGGGTCCGTCTCGCCCTTGTTGGGCCAGTACGACATCGCGCGCTCGGCCTGTGCCGTGATGGTCAGCGACGGGTTGACGCCCAGGTTCGCCGAGACCGCGGCGCCGTCGACGACGGAGATCCCCGGATGCCCGTACAGCCGGTGGTAGGGGTCGATGACGCCCTCGTCGGCGGAGGCGCCGATCGGGCAGCCGCCCAGGAAGTGGGCCGTCAGCGGGGTGCCCATCAGCTCGCCGACGTTGGAGCCCGGGAAACCGTTGATCTCTGCGGCTATCGCGGAGGCGCCCTCCGAAGCGGTCCTGATCTGCTTCGGGTTGGGGGCCCCGTGCCCCTGGCGTGCGGTCAGCAGGCCCTTGCCCGCGCCCTTCGGCTTGAGGTACGTCGTCAGGGAGTTGTCGAGGGACTGCATCACCAGGCCGATGATGGTCCGCTCCGACCAGCGGCGGTTGGAGAGCGAACGCGCCACGAGGGTGGGGTGCTTCACCGCGTTGACGAGCCAGGCGAGCACCCTCGACGAGCCCTCCGTGTACGGCACCTGGAGGATCGACAGGCTGCCCATCGAGTTGGAGCCCTTGCCGTAGCGGACGGGCTCGATGTGCGTGTTGGCGTCCGGGTGGATCGAGGACGTGATGGCGACCCCGCGGGTGAAGTCGGCCCTCGCCTCGCCGGTGGCCTTGCGGTAGCGGCGGTCGCTGGTCTGCGCGCCCACCAGCGCCTCGGAGTTGGTACGGGTCAGCTCCCCCAGCCGCTTCGACAGGTACGGCAGCTGGCCGCCGTCCTTCATCCGGTGCAGCAGGGTCTGCGTACCGTACGTGCCGGCGGCGAGGACGACCCGGCGGGCCTTGAAGACCCGCCCCTCGCGCTCTGCGCCCTTGCGTCCGCGATCCGTGGGGAGCGTCGAGACGGCGAAACCGCCCTGCGAGTCGTCCGTGACGGACACGACGGTCGTCAGGGGGTGGACGACCGCGCCCGCCTTCTCGGCGAGATACAGATAGTTCTCGTTGAGGGTGTTCTTCGCGCCGTGCCGGCAGCCCGTCATGCACTCGCCGCACTCGGCGCACGCGGTGCGGGCGGGGCCGGCGCCGCCGAAGTACGGGTCGTCGACCTGCTCCCCCGGCCGCGCCTTCGCGGACCCGTCGGCGTCCTCGCCGTCACCGAAGAAGACACCGACGGGCGCCATGTGGAAGGTGTCGCCCACGCCCATCCGCCCGGCCGCCGCCTTCAGATGGACGTCCGAGGGGGTCATGGTCGGGTTGAGCCGTACGCCGAGCATGCGCTGCGCCTGGTCGTAGTACGGCTTCAACTCCTCCTGCCAGTCGGTGATGTCCTTCCACTGCGGATCCTCGAAGAACGGCTTCGGCGGTACGTAGAGGGTGTTGGCGTAGTTGAGGGAACCGCCGCCCACGCCCGCGCCCGCCAGCACCATGACGTTGCCGAGCAGGTGGATGCGCTGGAGGCCGTACATGCCGAGCTTCGGCGCCCAGAGGTAGTTCTTCAGGTCCCAGGAGTTCTTGGGCAGAGTGTCTCGGGTGAAGCGGCGGCCGGCTTCCAGGACGCCGACGTGGTAGCCCTTCTCCGTCAGGCGCAGGGCGGTGACGGATCCGCCGAAGCCGGAGCCCACGACGAGGACGTCGTAGTCATACGTTTCCTGAGGCACGTGCTGTCTCCCCTTTGAGTGTGCCGTGCGGGTGCGTCGTGGCTGGGCGCGCAGTTCCCCGCGCCCCTCCCGGGGCGCCTACCTGAACCGGAACGCCTTCATCAGGCGCAGGCTGCGGCTCATGAACCGGGCGTACTTCTCGTCGTCCATGCCCAGGGACGGGGCCATCGGCAGCAGGCGCTGCTGGGCGACCGTCTGGGCCTCCGTGTACTTGAGGATGCCCTCGGAGCCGTGGCGGCGGCCGAGGCCGGAGTCCTTCATGCCGCCCATCGGCGACTGGACACTGCCGTACGCGGGCCCGTAGCCCTCGTTGATGTTGACCGTGCCGGTGCGCAGCCGGGCCGCGACCTTGGCGCCGCGGCGGCCGTCCTTCGTCCAGACCGACGAGTTGAGGCCGTACGCCGTCGCGTTGGCGGAGGCGATCACCTCGTCCTCGTCCGTGAACCGGTAGATCGACACGACCGGGCCGAAGGTCTCCTCGCCGCAGACCGCCATCGGCGACTCGACGCCGTCGAGGATGGTCGGCTCGAAGAAGTACGGGCCGATGTCCGGGCGCGCGACACCGCCCGCGACGACGGTCGCGCCCTTGGCGACGGCCTCCTCGACGTGCCGGGTCACGGTCTCCAGCTGGCGTTCGCCGACCAGCGAGCCCATCTCGGCGCCGTACGCGAGGGACGTGCCGAGGCGCATCGCCTTCGTGCGGGCGGCGAACCGCTCCAGGAACGTGTCCGCGATCGACGCGTGGACGTACAGCCGCTCGATGCTGATGCACAGCTGTCCGGCCGAGGAGAAGCAGGCGCGGACCGCGCCGGCCGCCGCCCGGTCGATGTCGGCGTCCTCCAGGACCAGCATGGCGTTCTTGCCGCCGAGTTCGAGGGACACGCCGACCAGCCGGGCCGCGGCGCCCTGGGCGACCTCGCGGCCGGTGCGGGTGGAGCCGGTGAAGGAGACGTAGTCGGCGTGCTTGACGACCTCGGGGCCGATGACCGGGCCCTCGCCGAGGACGACCTGGAAGACGTCGGCCGGCAGGCCCGCCTCGATCAGCAGGTCACGGGCCCACAGGGCGGTGAGGCAGGTCTCGGTGTCGGGCTTCATCACCACGGCGTTGCCCGCGACGAAGGCGGGCAGCGCGTCGCCGACGGAGAGTTCCAGCGGGTAGTTCCAGGGGGCGATCTGGCCGACGACACCGCGCGGGTGGCGCAGCTCGGTGACCTTGGTGAGGGTCGGCATGGCGCCCGCGTGCCGCTTGGGGCGCAGGTAGAAGGGGGCGCGGCGGCCGTAGTGGCGGGCCGCGACGGCGACCGCCTGGACCTCCTCGTGGGCGTGGAGCCGCGCCTTGCCGGTCTCCAGCTGGATCAGATCCAGGACCTCGGCCTGGCGGGCGAGCACGAGGTCGTGGAAGCGCAGCAGGACGGCCGCGCGCTCCTTGACGGGGATCTGGCCCCAGAGGAACTGGGCGGCGCGCGCCCGCTCGTAGGCCAGTTCCACGTCCTGCGGGGTGGACTCGGGCAGGTCGGCCAGCTTCTCACCGGTGAACGGCGTGTGGTTGGCGGTGCGGCCCGAGCCGACCACGCCACGGGTGAGCTGGGCGATCAGCTCGGGCGTGACCACGTCAGCAGCCGTACGGGCGCCTTCGGGGGCGGGCGCGAGAGGGTTGGTACCGGTCTTTTCCGGGGCCTGTGCCGGGGCCTGCGAGTCCGTCATGAGCCGCAGGGTATGCCTGCCCGAGCTCTTTGGGTACCCGTCGGTAACAGGGTTTCACCGAGTACACACAATGCGCCAGTGATCACTGGCAGTAAATGGCCTGATCAGGGCGTTGTCCGGTCCTCGATCGACGGTGGATCAACAGCGGGTCAGGCCGTGGGAGGTGTCCGGTTCGCGGGCAGGGCCTCTTCCCGGGGCAGGGCCCGGTGCTTGGGGAGCGCCGTACGCCCCACCGCCGCCGCCAGTTTGCGCAGCCGGCGCCAGTCCATGGGCGGCTTGGTCTCCGGTACGCCCGGCCGGTTCCCGGGGACGCGTACGCGAAGGGCTCCGGGCTCGATCCGGCACCGTACCGGCGTGGGCAGCATGAGGGCCTCGCCGTCCACGCCGACCTCGATCTCGGGGCGGTCGGCGTCCACGACCACCTCGCTGGCCGTCAGCACCGTGAGCCCGGTGGAGTGCCTGCCCAGCAGCAGCCCGGCGGCCTCGGCGGCGTTCTCGACCCTGACGCCGAGGACACCCAGCACACCGGACTCCAGGCGCTCGCGGTAGCCGAGGCCCGCCGGATCGTCCATGCGGTAGGGGTTGTTGCTCACCAGCAGGGCCTGGGGCCCGTCGACGACGGTCGCCGCCGTGGCACCCCCCGTCCCCGTGCCGGCCGTCCCGCCCGTCTCCTCCACGCGGGCGGTCAGCCGGGGCCCCCGCTGGTGCGTGAGCAGTTCGGGGAGCAGCTCCAGCGTCGTACGGACCTTGTCGTCCCGGTACTCGGGGCTCTGCACGACGACCGCGTACGCCCCGAACGAGGCGTTGTTGACGAAGGGGTACGTGTCGGCGAAGCCGAGGTCGACGTGGAGTTCGACGCCGCCCTCGGTGAGGGCGTCGAGGCTCGCCGCCGGGTCGTTGCGGTCGAGCCCGAGGTCCATGGCGAAGTGGTTGCGGGTGCCGGCGCTGACGACGAGGAACGGTATGCCGTGCTCCGCGGCGACGGCGGCGACCAGCGCCTGCGTGCCGTCCCCGCCCGCGACACCGAGCAGGTCCGCGCCGTCCGCGACGGCCCGGCGGGCGAGTTCGGTCACGTCCTCGTGCCGTTCGGGGTCGAGGAGGTGGACCCGCGCCCCGAGCTTCTCGGCCTTCTCCCTCAGCCCGAACCGCTCGACCTTTCCGCCCCCGGACCGCGGGTTCATGATGAGGAAGGGGCGGGTGGGCGCGGGAGTCCGGTGCTCGCGCACGCGCACCGTGTGCGACTTGGTGGTGCTGAGCGCGAACTTCCCGGCCCAGACGGCGAATCCCCACAGGGTCAGGGACACGATGACGACCCAGAGCAGGTTCTCGGCGGCGAAGAACCAGACGACGGCGGCCGGTGTCGTGACGGCCAGCGCCACGGCTGCCGCGCGGGACGGGCCCCTGAGGGTCAGCACCCACCACAGGGCGGCCACGGTGACGGCCGTGCCGAGTGCGCCCACGGCGACGAGGAGGAGGCTGGTGACTCCGCCGTAGCCGAGCGGCAGCAGTACCGCGAGGGCTGCGCCGGTCAGGGCGCTGCGTGCCGCCCACCGCTGCCGGGCGTGCGCCCGCCCGTCAAGATCCAGGCCCACGCCTGCCGCCTTTCCTGCCTTGACCTGCGCAGTTCCCCGCGCCCCTGAAAACCAAAAGACTGCGCCGTTCCCCGCGCCCCTGGGTGGGACGGGGCGCAGCCCCTCCCCGAGG
>NZ_JBHWZP010000348.1:0-9253 GCF_042728395.1 Streptomyces sp. NPDC060205 | reverse complement strand
CCCCTGCGGGGCGGCTCCTGTCAGGGGCGACCCGTACCCTGTATCCGCATCGCAACCCTGTTTTCCGAGGAAGGCTTACGTCGGTCATGGCGCAGCAGGACACTGAGCAGCAGCACTCCGGAGTGCTCCCCGTGGACGACGAGGGCTTCGTCATCGACACCGAGAACCCTCAGGAGCGCGAGGCGGCCTACCGCGGACGCGGGACCTCCCGGCCCATCACGGTCGTCGGGAACCCGGTGCTGCACAAGGAGTGCAGGGACGTCACGGACTTCGGGGACGACCTCGCCCGGCTGGTCGACGACATGTTCGCCAGCCAGCACACCGCCGAGGGCGTGGGCCTGGCCGCGAACCAGATCGGCGTCGACCTCAAGGTCTTCGTCTACGACTGCCCGGACGACGAGGGCAAGCGGCACACGGGCGTGGTCTGCAACCCCGTGCTCGTCGAGCTGCCCGCCGAGCGGCGCCAGCTGGACGAGAGCAACGAGGGCTGCCTGTCGGTGCCGACCGCGTACGCGCCGCTGGCCCGCCCCGACTACGCCGAGGTCACCGGGCAGGACGAGAAGGGCAACCCGATCAAGGTGCGCGGCACGGGCTACTTCGCGCGCTGCCTCCAGCACGAGACGGACCACCTGTACGGGTACCTCTACATCGACCGGCTCTCCAAGCGCGAGCGCAAGGACGCGCTGCGGCAGATGGCCGAGAACGAACCGCGCTACCCCGTCGTCGCGAACGACTGAGAACCTTCGCGGACCTCCGGAACGCCTGTGAACGTCTGCGGACGTCTGTGACACAGAACGACAACCGGGGCGTGAGCGTCCCGCGCCCACGGCGCCTGGTCGGATTCCCTTCCGACCAGGCGCCGTTCGTCTGTGCGTAGCACGTTCGATCCCTTGTGCGCCTGTAATGATCCATATTCAGTCACACATAGGGAGATTCTCGGCATCGTGGGGTAGTGAGCGAAGCAAATCCGTTCCCAGAACGGTCAGTTGTGGTGCTGAATGGGAAGTGCGGGGATACGCAACGGCGCACGCCCGGCACAGCGGGAGGGGCGTGTCGTCAACAGGCGGCTGAGAGGGGTTTGTTCGTGCCTGCTTTCCCACAGAGCACCTCAACGACGTACACCTCGGCCCTCGTTCCACCGGCGCTCTCTCTTCCGGTGATCGAGGCCGAGTTTCCCCGTCAACTCCATCCGTATTGGCCGAAGCTCCAGGAGAACACCAGGGTCTGGCTCCTGGAAATGCGCCTCATGTCGGCGGCGAAGGTCGAGGCATATGCCGATGGGCTTTGCTACACCGACCTCATGGCGGGCTTCTACATTGGCGCGCCCGATGAGGTCCTCCAGGCGATAGCGGACTACAGCGCGTGGTTCTTCGTCTGGGACGACCGCCACGACCGTGATGTCATCCACGGTCGGCCGGAGGCCTGGCAGCTGCTCAGGACGCGGCTGCACGCGGCCCTCGACTCCCCGAAGGAGCATCTGTACCACCAGGACCCCCTGGTGGCGGGGTTCGCGGACAGCATGGTCCGGCTGTACTCGTTCCTGGGCGAGGGATGGAACGCGCGCTTCGCCGACCATTTCCACACGGTCATCGAGGCGTACGACCAGGAATTCCGCAACCGGGTGTCGGGCATTGTCCCGACCGTCGAGGAATACCTCGAACTGCGGCGGAACACATTCGCGCACTGGATCTGGCTCGACCTGCTGGAACCGAGCGCGGAGTACGAGCTGCCTCTCTTCGTGCGGGAGAACCCCGCGTTTCGGAGGGCTGCTCTGCTGTGCCAGGATTTCGCCGCCTGGTACAACGACCTGTGTTCTCTCCCCAAGGAAATCGCGGGCGACGAGGTGCACAATCTCGGCATCAGTCTCATTCATCACGAGGGAATGCGACTGGAAGAATCGGTCAAGGAAGTCAGGCGGCGGGTGGAGGAATGCATCACTGAATTCCTCGACGCCGAGAAGGAGGTATTGAGGTACGCGGAAAGGATCGACAACGGGTCCGCGCGCGGCGCCGAACTAGCGGCTGCCGTACGGGCGTGCCTGTTCAACATGCGGAATTGGTTCAGCTCCGTGTACTGGTTCCACCACGAGTCGGGACGGTACATGGTCGACAGCTGGGACGACCGCACCACACCCCCGTACGTCAACAACGAAGCGGCAGGTGAGAAATGACCGTCGAGTCGGTACGGTCCGCTGCACACCAAGCGGCAGAACTGTCCACGCCGCCCCTGGCCCAAGGCGGCGTCCCCGGGCTCGGGCACGGCCTGAAACTGGTCCGCGACCCGCTGGGTTTCCTCTCCCGGCTGCGCGACCAGGGCGAGGTCGTCCGGCTGAAGCTGGGCCCCAAGACGGTGTACGCCGTCACCACGCCGGCCCTCACCGGGGAACTGGCCCTGAGCCCCGACTTCAAGATCGACGGACCCCTGTGGGAGTCCCTGGAAGGCCTGCTCGGCAAGGAGGGAGTGGCGACCGCCAACGGCTCGCGGCACCGGCGGCAGCGCCGGACGATCCAGCCCGCCTTCCGGCTGGACGCCATCCCCGGCTACGGGCCGATCATGGAGGAGGAGGCGCACGCCCTCGCGGAGCGCTGGCGGCCCGGCGAGACGATCGACTGCACCGCCGAGTCGTTCCGCGTCGCCGTCCGCATCGCGGCCCGCTGCCTGCTGCGCGGGGACTTCATGGATGAGCGCGCCGAGCGGCTGAGCATCGCCCTCGCCACGGTCTTCCGCGGCATGTACCGCCGTATGGTCGTTCCCGCGGGAGTGCTCTACAGGCTTCCGCTTCCGGCCAATCGTAAATTCGACCGCGCATTGGCCGATTTACACCTCCTGGTCGACGAGATCGTGGCCGAGCGCCGTGCATCTGGTCAAAAGCCGGACGATTTGCTGACAGCATTGCTGGAAGCGAAGGACGAGAATGGCGAGCCCATCGGGGAACAGGAGATCCACGACCAGGTCGTCGCGATACTCACCCCCGGAAGCGAAACGGTCGCTTCCACGATCATGTGGCTTCTGCAGGTCCTCGCGGAACACCCGGAACACGCGGACCGCGTACGCGAAGAGGTCGAATCGGTCACCGGCGGCCGTCCTGTCGCATTCGCGGACGTGCGGAAGCTGTCCCACACGAACAATGTCGTCGTCGAGGCCATGCGGTTGCGTCCCGCCGTATGGATATTGACGCGCCGCGCCCTGACCGAAACCGCACTCGGTGGGTATCGCATTCCGGCCGGGGCCGACATCGTCTACAGTCCGTACGCGATACAGCGCGACGCGCGTTCGTACGACGGGCATCTGGAGTTCGACCCCGATCGCTGGCTTCCGGAACGCGCGAAGGACGTCCCGAAGTACGCGATGAGCCCGTTCAGTGTGGGCAACCGGAAGTGCCCGAGCGACCACTTCTCGATGGCCCAGCTCGGGCTCGTCACGGCGGCGGTGGCCTCGCGCTGGCGGCTGGAACAGGTGTCCGAGTCGAACGACACCACCCGCGTCGGCATCACCCTGCGACCGCACCGGCTGCTGCTGAGGGCCGTGCCGAGGTGAGCGCGGCTCGTGCCGAGGTGAGCGCCGTCGTACCGCGCTGACCACCCCCGCGCACGTTCAGGCGGCCTGCGGGCCCCTGAACGTGCGCCGGTACGCGTTCGGTGTCGTCCCCAGCGAGCGGACGAACTGATGGCGCAGCGCGGCCGCCGTCCCGAACCCCGTGCGGTCCGCGATGAAGTCCATCGTCTGGTCGGTGGCCTCCAGCAGCTCCTGCGCCAGCAGCACCCGCTGACGCAGGAGCCAGCGGTACGGGGTGGTCCCCGTCTCCTGCTGGAAGCGCCGGGCGAAGGTGCGCGGCGACATGTGCGCGCGGGCGGCGAGCTGTTCGACGGTCACCTCCTCGTCGAGGTGGCGCTCCATCCAGGCGAGCACCGCACCGACCGTGTCGCACTGCGAGCGCGGCAGCGGCCGTTCGATGTACTGGGCCTGGCCGCCGTCGCGGTGCGGCGGCACCACCATGCGCCGCGCGATGCTGTTGGCGACCTCCGGGCCCTGCTCCTTGCGGACGATGTGCAGACAGGCGTCGATGCCGGAGGCGGTGCCGGCGGAGGTGATCACCGGGTCCTCGTCCACGTACAGCACGTCCGGTTCGACCTTCGCGAGCGGGTGGCGGGCGGCCAGCTTGTCGGCGTGCCGCCAGTGGACCGCGCAGCGCCGCCCGTCGAGCAGTCCGGCCGCGCCGAGCACGAAGACCCCGGAGCAGACGCTCAGCACCTTGGTGCCGCGGTCGGCGGCCCGGACCAGGGCGTCGAGCAGCGCGGGCGGGTAGGTGCGCCCGATGTAGTGGCTCCCGGCGGGCACGACGATGAGGTCGGCCTCCTCCAGCCGGTCGAGCCCGTACGGCGTGGAGAGCGTGAAACCCGGGACGTGGGTGGCGAGGGTGGGCCCCTCGGCCGAGGCGACCGCGAAGTCGTACACCGGAAGTCCCTCGTCGCTGCGGTCGAGGCCGAACACCTCGCACACGACGCCGAGTTCGAAGGGATGCGCGCCGTCGAGCAGGACGGCGGCCACGTTGGTCAGCATGCTGACAGTGTGCACCCGCGCTGGCAGGAAATCGAGGGTGTGCGGCAGTCCTGCCACTGATGGTAAGGAGTATCCGGCGCGACAGTGGTGTCCATGAATACGACACAGCTGGAAGGCCTGATCGGAATGCTCTTCGTCCTCGGAATCCTCGTCCTGCTCGTCCTCCCCGCGGTGTTCGGCATCGTGCGCGACCGGCGCGTCGACCGTCAGCTCAGGGAGGCCGAACAGGGCCCCGCCCAGGAGCGGGGCCCCTCGAAGGGTCAGAAGTCCTCGTCGAGGTCGACCGTCCCCTCCACGGCCACCTGGTACGCCGAGGGCCGGCGCTCGAAGAAGTTGGTCAGCTCCTGAACCCCCTGCAGCTCCATGAAGGAGAACGGGTTCTCGGAGCCGTACACCGGGGCGAGGCCCAGGCGCTGCAGCCGCTGGTCGGCGACGCACTCCAGGTACTGCCGCATCGACTCGGTGTTCATGCCGGGCAGGCCCTCACCGCACAGGTCGCGCCCGAACTGCAGCTCGGCCTCGACGGCCTCGCGCATCATGTCGGTCACCTGCTGCCGGAGCTCCTCGTCGAAGAGCTCCGGCTCCTCCTTGCGGACGGTGTCCACGACCTCGAAGGCGAAGCTCATGTGCATCGTCTCGTCGCGGAACACCCAGTTGGTGCCGGTCGCGAGTCCGTGCAGCAGACCCCGGCTGCGGAACCAGTAGACGTACGCGAAGGCCCCGTAGAAGAACAGGCCCTCGATGCACGCGGCGAAGCAGATGAGGTTCAGCAGGAAGCGGCGGCGGTCGGCCTTCGTCTCCAGCCGGTCCAGCTTCTCCACCGAGTCCATCCACTTGAAGCAGAACTCGGCCTTCTCACGGATGGACGGGATGTTCTCGACCGCGGCGAACGCGGCGGTGCGGTCCTCCGGGTCGGGGAGGTAGGTGTCGAGCAGCGTCAGATAGAACTGGACGTGCACGGCCTCCTCGAAGAGCTGACGGCTCAGATACAGCCGCGCCTCGGGGGAGTTGATGTGCTTGTACAGCGTCAGGACCAGGTTGTTCGCGACGATCGAGTCGCCCGTCGCGAAGAACGCGACCAGCCGGCCGATCATGTGCTGCTCACCCGGTGACAGCTTCGCCAGGTCGGAGACGTCCGAGTGGAGGTCGACCTCCTCGACGGTCCAGGTGTTCTTGATCGCGTCCCGGTAGCGCTCGTAGAAGTCCGGGTAGCGCATGGGCCGCAGGGTCAGCTCGAAGCCCGGGTCGAGAAGGTTCTTCTCGGTCTTCTCAGGTGCGGTGGTCATTACTGGCAGGCCTCGCAGGACTCGGGGTTCTCAAGGGAGCAGGCGACCGCCTCGGGGTCGGCGGCCTGCTGGACGGGGATGGTGCTCTCGGGCCGCGCCTCGGGCACGCTCTGCGCCTGGGCGGCGCGGGCGATGCGGGTCGCCGGGCGCGAGCGCAGGTAGTACGTCGTCTTCAGCCCCGACTTCCAGGCGTACGCGTACATCGAGGAGAGCTTGCCGATGGTCGGCGTCTCCAGGAACAGGTTCAGCGACTGCGCCTGGTCCAGGAACGGGGTCCGGGCGGCGGCCATGTCGATCAGACCGCGCTGCGGGATCTCCCATGCCGTGCGGTACAGCTCGCGCACGTCCGCGGGCACCCAGGTGAAGCCCTGCACCGAGCCGTTGGACTCGCGCAGCGCTTCCCGGGTCTGCGCGTCCCACACGCCGAGCTTCTTCAGCTCGGCCACCAGGTAGGAGTTGACCTGGAGGAACTCGCCGGACAGCGTCTCGCGCTTGAACAGGTTGGAGACCTGCGGCTCGATGCACTCGTACACGCCCGCGATGGACGCGATGGTGGCGGTCGGCGCGATGGCCAGCAGCAGCGAGTTGCGCATGCCCACCGCGGCGATCCGCTCCCGCAGGGCCGCCCAGCGCTCCGGCCAGTTCAGCTCGACGTCGTAGTGGTCGGGGTGCAGCACACCCTGGGCGGTACGGGTCTTCTCCCAGGCGGGCAGCGGGCCGTTGCGCTCGGCGAGGTCGGCGGACGCCTCGTACGAGGCGAGCATGATCCGCTCGGCGATCCGGGTGGACAGGGCGCGCGCCTGCGGCGAGTCGAACGGCAGCCGCAGCTTGAAGAAGACGTCCTGCAGACCCATCGCGCCGAGGCCCACCGGACGCCACTTGGCGTTGGAACGGCCCGCCTGCTCGGTCGGGTAGAAGTTGATGTCGACGACCCGGTCGAGGAAGGTGACGGCGGTCCGCACGGTCGCGTCGAGGCGCTCCCAGTCGATGTCGCCGGCGTCCGCGTCCACGAAGGAGCCGAGATTGACCGAGCCGAGGTTGCAGACCGCGGTCTCCCCGTCGTCCGTGACCTCCAGGATCTCGGTGCACAGGTTCGAGGAGTGGACGGTGTGACCGGGCAGCGCCGTCTGGTTGGCGGTGCGGTTGGCTGCGTCCTTGAAGGTCATCCAGCCGTTGCCGGTCTGCGCGAGGGTACGCATCATGCGGCCGTACAGATCACGGGCGGGGATGGTCTTCCTGGCCAGCCCGGCGGCCTCCGCCTCGCGGTAGGCGGCGTCGAACGCGTCGCCCCACAGGTCGACCAGCTCGGGCACGTCCGAGGGGGAGAACAGCGACCAGTCGCGGTTCTCGTTCACCCGGCGCATGAACTCGTCGGGGATCCAGTGCGCGAGGTTCAGGTTGTGCGTACGCCGGGCGTCCTCACCGGTGTTGTCGCGCAGCTCCAGGAACTCCTCGATGTCGGAGTGCCAGGTCTCCAGGTAGACCGCGGCGGCGCCCTTGCGCCGGCCGCCCTGGTTCACCGCGGCGACCGAGGCGTCGAGGGTCTTCAGGAACGGGACGATGCCGTTCGAGTGCCCGTTCGTGCCGCGGATCAGCGAACCGCGCGAACGGATCCGGGAGTACGAGAGCCCGATGCCGCCCGCGTGCTTCGAGAGACGGGCCACCTGGTGGTAGCGGTCGTAGATCGAGTCCAGCTCGTCCAGCGGGGAGTCGAGGAGGTAGCAGGACGACATCTGCGGGTGGCGCGTGCCGGAGTTGAAGAGCGTGGGGGAGGAGGGGAGATAGTCCAGGCGGCTCATCAGCCGGTACAGGGAGGCGACTTCGTCGACGGATCTGGTCGTGTCGTCCTCGGCCAGCCCGCTCGCCACCCGCAGCATGAAGTGCTGGGGCGTCTCGATGACGGACCGCGTGATCGGGTGCCGCAGCAGGTACCGGCTGTGCAGCGTGCGCAGCCCGAAGTAGCCGAAGCGGTCGTCGCCCGCCAGATCGATCAGCGTGTCGAGCCGGGCCGCGTGCAGGCGTACGAACTCGGCCGTGCGGTCGGCGATCAGGCCCTCGCGGTGGCCGACGGCGACCGACTCCGAGAAGGAGCGCACGCCCTGCGAGGCGGCCTCCGCGGCGATGGTCACGGTCAGCAGCCGGGCGGCCAGCTTCGAGTAGACCGGGTCCTCGGAGATGAGACCGGCGGCCGACTCCGTGGCCAGCTCGCGCAGCTCCGCCGTGTCCGCGGCGGCGGACCGGCCGCGCAGCGCGGCGGCGGCGACCCGGCCGGGGTCGGCGCCGGGGAGGTCGGCGGTGAAGTCGGTCAGGATCCGCAGCAACGCGGTTCCCGGTCCGTCGGCCTCGGCCCTGTCCTGCTGGTCCCGGGTCGCTGTCGCGGAGACCGGATCGGCTGGCGCGATGGTCACGTGGGGCTCTCCCTCGCTCGGCACGGGGGCCTCGGCGGGAGAGGGTTCGGGGCACACGGGGGTACGCGCCCTGGGCAGCGGTACGCCGCGTCCACCGGCCCACTCCACGAGGCCCGGACGTCATGCACCCGGGCCGGACGGCCTGGGCGCGCTGTCGGCAGGTCCTCGGACTGACTCCCGTACGCGGTATGCGGGCACGCGGACATCCGGTGTCGGACATCTGGGCATGCGGGCATATCACGTACAAGTACACCGTTGCGGGACAGTTCCGGATTCGCACCGGATTCCCCTGCGACGACAGCGAGCATGAGCATACATCTTGTGCCGGGCTCCGGAAGCACCCCCACATGTTGTGTCGTGTCGGCTCCGGACGGTGTAGCGGAGGGTGTCAGAGCGTCAACTCGTAGGTGAGGAGCAAGAGGTCGTCCAGCTCCGGGATGGGGTTCCAGTCCCGGACGGGGGTACGGGTGAAGCCGAGGCGCTCGTAGACGCGGTGGGCGCTGTGCATGGTGCGCTGGGTGGACAGCACGACGGCACCGCAGCCGGCCGTGGCCCGGGCGCGGTCGACACAGGCGCGCACCAGCAGGGTTCCCACGCCCCGGCCGCGGGCCTCCTTCGCGACGGCCAGCATCCGCAGCTCGGCCTCGCCGGCGCGGGCGATCTCGGCCATGGGCCCGCCGCCGGCCGGCACGAAGGTCACGGTGCCGAGGACGAGCCCGCCGCCGGTCGCCTCGACGGCGACCAGGACGTCGGACGCGGCGGCGCGCTTCGCGGCGTCGCGCAGTTCGGCGAGGTACCTGTCGCTCTCGCCGAAGTCGAGGAGGCCGTCCTTGAGGTACGCCTGCGCGGTGAGCTCGCCGACGGCGGGGTACTCGGCGGGCTCGGCCCGCCTGATCACGATGTCCATGCGCGACATTCTCGCCCCGGCCGCCCCTTCCCTTCCCGTCCCTGGGGGCTGCGCCCCCAGACCCCCATGTCGCGCTGCGCGCTCCCGCGCAG
>NZ_JBHWZP010000347.1:0-9344 GCF_042728395.1 Streptomyces sp. NPDC060205 | reverse complement strand
GTCCCGCACTGCGGGACCCGGCGTTTCTCTGTCTCCGCACAGGATTCGTCACTGTGTGTAGCTGTGAGGTAGCGGCAAGGAAGTCGTACAACGGTCACCGGTTTGGGTGAAGGCGATATTCACAGGCGCCGAGTTGTCCACAGTTATTGACCAAGATCCACACGATTTCCGGCTTCGCTGCACCGTGATTCCAGCGCGTACCGCTTGCGGGAGTTCATGGCCGGTTCCGTTTGTTCGGCGGCTATGGCCGGTTCGTATCGGCGGTTCATATGGAGGGCCGGTTGGCCGCTCTTGCGCTGGGCGGGAATCGCGGGGCCGCAGGGGTCCCGCGACGAAGCAGCGAAGGGGGCTGGAGAGCGTGGCGGGAGCCATCACACACGACCGGCCGTCGGCCGCCGAGGGGCGGCAGGGCGGACCGTTGATCGTCACCGAGGACGCGGATCTGCTGGACGACCTGCTGCGGCTGTGCGCCGCGGCCGGCGCCCGGCCCGAAGTCCACCACGGGGTGCCGGAGCGCGGCGGCGGCTGGGACACGGCACCGCTGGTGCTCGTCGGCGACGACGCCTCGCGCCGCGTCCGCGGCGCCACACGCAGACGCGGAGTCGTCCTGGTGGGTCGGGATCAGGACGATCCCGGGGTCTGGAGGAGGGCTGTGGAGATCGGCGCCGACCACGTGCTGATGCTGCCGGATGGCGAACAATGGTTGGTCGACCGCATCGCCGACGTGGCCGAGGGAGTCGGACCGCCCGCCCTCACCGTCGGGGTGATCGGCGGTCGCGGAGGCGCCGGATCGTCCACGCTCGCCTGCGCCCTCGCGGTCACCTCGGCGCGCCAGGGCGCCCGCACCCTCCTTGTCGACGCGGACCCGCTGGGCGGCGGACTCGACGTACTCCTCGGCGGGGAATCCGTCGACGGACTCCGCTGGCCCGCCTTCGCCGCCTCGCACGGACGCGTCGGCGGCGAGGCCCTGGAGGAGTCGCTGCCCGCACTCCACGCCCTGCGGGTCCTCAGCTGGGACCGGGGCGACTGCGTCACCGTGGCGCCCGAGGCCGTCCGCGCGGTCCTGGCCGCCGCCAGGCGGCGCGGCGGGGTCGTGGTGGTCGATCTGCCGCGCCGGATCGACGAAGGGGTCGCGGAGGCCCTCGCGCAGATCGACCTCGGAGTGCTCGTCGTCCCGGCCGAGCTGCGCGCCGTCGCCGCGGCCGGACGGGTGGCGTCCGCGGTCGGCATGGTCCTCAGGGACCTGCGCGTCGCGGTCCGCGGGCCGTACGCGCCAGGTCTGGACGACCGGGAGGTCGCCCGGCTGCTCGGACTGCCCCTGATGGGCGAGGTGCCCACGGAGACGGGGCTGCCGGCCGCCCAGGAGCGGGGCGCTCCGCCCGGCGGGGACGGCCGCGGGCCACTCGCCCGCTTCTGCTCGGCGTTCTGGGAGCGGGCCACGGCCGCCGGAGGGGGCGTATGAGCGGAAGCGCGGGTCTGCGCGGCGGCTCTCCCGTCCACTCTCCCGTCCACGCGGGGCTGTCGGGGGCTCGCCTGCCGGGCAGCCGCCCGGGCTCGGGGCCGCTCGTGGGTGGGCGCCGGCCCGGCGGCCCGGCCTCCGACACGGGACTGCTGGACGGGGTCCGGCAGTGGCTGGCCGCGAGCGGCGGCGAACCGACTCCCGCGCGCGTGGCGCAGGCCCTGCGGGAGCAGGGGAGAGTGCTCGGGGACGCCGAAGTCCTCGGGGCGGCCGAGCGGTTGCGGTCGGAGCTGGTCGGGAGCGGTCCGCTGGAACCTCTGCTCGACGACCCCTCTGTGACCGATGTGCTGGTCTCGGCGCCCGACCGGGTGTGGGTGGACCGCGGCGGCGGCCTGGAGCTGACCGCCGTGTCCTTCCCGGACGCGGCGGCCGTACGGCGTCTCGCGCAGCGGCTCGCGGCCGTGGCCGGAAGGCGGCTGGACGACGCCCACCCCTGGGTGGACGCCAGACTTCCCGACGGCACCCGGCTGCACGCGGTGCTTCCACCGGTCGCCGTCGGCTCGACCTGTCTGTCCCTGCGGGTCGTACGGCCGAAGGCCTTCACCCTCGCCGAACTGGTGGCCGCGGGGACGGTACCGCCGGGCGGGGACCGGCTGCTGCGCGCGCTGCTCGACGCGAGGCTGTCGTTCCTGATCAGCGGCGGCACGGGCAGCGGCAAGACGACATTGCTCAGCGCGCTCCTCGGCCTCGTCGGGCCGGGTGAGCGGATCGTGCTCGCCGAGGACTCGGCGGAGCTGCGCCCCGACCATCCCCATGTCGTACGGCTGGAATCCAGACCGCCCAATCAGGAGGGCGCCGGGCTCGTCACGCTCCAGGACCTCGTGCGCCAGGCGCTGCGCATGCGGCCGGACCGCCTGGTGGTCGGTGAGGTGCGGGGCCCCGAAGTGGTGGCGCTGCTGGCTGCGCTGAACACGGGACACGAAGGCGGGTGCGGAACGGTGCACGCCAACGCCGCCTCCGGAGTCCCGGCCCGTCTGGAGGCCCTGGGCACGGCCGCCGGGCTCGACCGGGCCGCGCTGCACAGCCAGGTGGCGGCGGCGCTGTCGGTGGTGCTCCATCTCGTACGCGACCGGGCCGGACGGCGGCGGATCGCCGAGGTGCATGTGCTGGAGCGGGATCCGGCGGGGCTGGTCATGACGGTGCCCGCACTGCGATGGGGCGCGGACGCCTTCACCTACGGGCGCGGGTGGGAGCGGCTGCGAGAGCTGCTCGGTGTGAGCGGTGCAGAGGGCGTGGGTGGCGTGAGCGAGCGGAGGGGTGGGCTGTGACGGGGGTCGCCGGGATGTCGGTGCTGGTGGCGATGGTGTGCGCCGGGGCGGCGGTCCGGCTGACGGGCGGACCGGGGCACGGGACGCGGCGGGCGCGGCTGGTGTGTGCGGGTGGCGGGGCGGCGGCCACCGGGCCGCCGTCGTGGAAGCGGGCCGTGTGGCCGTTGTGGACCGGGGAGCGGCTTCGGCGGCTGCACGGGACGCGGGGCGAGTGGTGGGCCCTGGCCGCCGGGGCGGTGGTCGGGCTGCTGGGAGCATCCGTGGTGCCGGTCGTCCTGGGAGCGCTCGGGGTTCCCCTGGTACGGAGAGTCCGGCGGGCCGGAGCCGCCCGGCGGGCACGGGAGAGGCGGGCCGCCGCGGTGATCGCACTGTGCGGGGCGCTCGCGGGAGAGGTCCGGGCCGGACGGCAGCCGGGCGAGGCACTGCTGGGCGCCGCCCGGGACTCGGGAGGGCTCGGGGACGTACAGGCGTCGGTCCTGGCGGCCGCGCGGTTCGGCGGGGATGTGCCGGCCGCGCTCACCGACGCGGCCCGGCGGCCCGGGGCCGAAGGACTGCTGGGGCTCGCCGCGTGCTGGCGGGTCGCCGTGGACCGGGGTGCGGGCCTCGCGGCCGGGCTCGACCGGCTGGAGGGGGCGCTGCGCGCCGAGCGGGATCAACGTGCCGATCTGCGAGCCCAGTTGGCGGGCGCCCGGTCGACCGCGGTGATGCTCGCGGGGTTGCCGGTGCTCGGGCTGCTCCTCGGCACCGCGCTCGGCGCCGACCCGCTGCACATCGTCCTGCACACCGGGGCGGGCCTCGGCTGCCTGCTGGCCGGCGGGGTTCTGGAGGGCGCCGGCCTGTGGTGGGCGCTGCGGATCGTACGGGGAGCGGAGGACGGATGAGCGCGGAGGCTGTCCACAGGCTGGGGGTCGCGGTGTGCGTGGCGGCGGGACTGTGGGCGCTCGCCCGGTCCTTGGGAGCGGATCGGCGGAGGCGGAGGGTGCGCAGGCGCTTCGAGGCGCTGCTGACGGTCCTGGCCGACGAGCGTGAACCGGCTCCGGAGCCGGTCTCCTCCGGACGGCGCTCGCACCTGCGTGACGTGGGGCGGCGATGGCTGCCGGTGATCGGTGCCCTGAGCGCCTGCTGGGTGTTCGTCGGGGGCACGGCCGGGGCCGTGGTGGGACTTGCCGCCGCGTTCGGGATGTGGCGGTGGCGGCGCGGATCGGCGCCGGCGTCGGAGCCGGAGTTCGATGCGGCGCGGGCCGCGCGGCAACTGCCCCTCGCCGCCGACCTCCTGGCCGCCTGCATCGCGGCGGGCGCGAGCCCCGTCATGGCCGCGCGGGCGGTGGGGGAGGCGCTGGAGGGGCCCGTGGGGGAGCGGCTGGCGCGGGGAGCGGCCGAGGTGCGACTCGGCGGCGAACCGGCAAAGGCCTGGCGCGCGCTGGCCGCGTTGCCCGGGGCCCGGGGACTGGCCCGGCTGCTGGAGCGGGCCGGCGAGTCGGGAGTACCGGCGGCGGTACCGGTCGCTCGCGTCGCCTCCGAGGCCCGCGCGGAACGGGAGCGCGCCGCGACGGCTCGGGCGCGACGGGCCGGCGTCCTGGTCACCGCTCCCGTCGGGCTGTGCTTCCTGCCCGCGTTCATTGCGATCGGCGTACTGCCGGTGGTGCTCGGCCTGGCGGGCGGAGTGCTGGGCGGGGGTGATGGGTGACGGGTGACGGGCGGAAACGCGGATGAACAAGGTCAACGGGACAGAGCTGTACGGGGGTTCGGATGGGTAAGGCAGTGCGGGTTCGGGTGCAGGCGTGGGCGAGTGCGTGGGTTCTGGCGGGCTGGGCTTCCCGGGTGGGGCGGGCACGGTCGGTGCGGAGGGACGCCGGGATGGTCACCTCCGAGTACGCGATGGGGCTGATCGCGGCGGTGGGGTTCGCCGCGCTGCTCTACGAGGTGCTGACCAGCGGGCAGGTGCGCGGGGTTCTGCAGGACATCGTGGGGCGGGCGCTCAGTGAAGGGCTCTGAGGCCGACGCGGGCGCGGGTTCGGGTGTGGACGTGGGTCCGAGTGCGGTGGTCGGGGATCGTGGCTTTGTGACGGCCGAGGCGGCTGTGGTGCTGCCCGTGCTGGTCGCGTTCACGATGGCGCTGGTCTGGGCGTTGCTGGCCGCGGTCGCGCTGATCCAGTGCGTGGATGCGGCCCGGGCCGGCGCCCGCGCGGCGGCCCGGCAGGAAGCGCCGGGCACGGTGCTGGAGACCGCTCGGCGGGTGGCGCCGAGCGACGCCAGGATCTCCGTCCGGCGCGAGGGCGACCTGGTACGCGTCCGGGTGGAGGCCACGACCCCCGGCCCGGGCGCGCTGACCCTCGACCTCACGCAGGAGGCGGTCGCCCTGGCGGAGGAGACGGTGGGGGCGGCGCGATGAGAAGGACGGAGGAGGTCAGAAGGACGGGAGAAGCGGCACGGGTCGGCTCGGGCAGATGGCGTACGAGGTCGTGTGGGCCGGGGCTCGCTTCGGACCGGGGGTCGGCCACCGTCTGGACCGTCGGCGCGATCGCGGTCCTGTGCGTGGTCTTCGGGGCCGTGCTCGTGATGGGGCAGGCGGTGGTGGTCCGTCATCGTGCGGGCGGCGCGGCCGACTTGGCGGCGCTCGCGGCGGCCGACCACTGGACGCACGGCGGGACGGAGGCGTGCGCCCGGGCGGACCGTGTGGCCCGGGCCCAGGGCACCCGGATCGTGCGGTGCGCGGTCCGGGGCGAGATCGCGGACGTCACGGTGGCGGCGGGACGGGGGCCGCTGACCGCCGAGGTGAGGTCACGGGCGGGCTCACCCGGGCCCGTGGCTCCTGGCCCTAGCCCTCCGCGGGCTCGGCCGCGGTGACGACGTCCGGCTGCCGTCGGCCGCCCGGTCTCCGCGCCTCCTCGGGGAGGCCTCCCTCGGGGAGGCCTCCCTCGGGGAGACCTTCCCCGGGAAGACCCTCCCCGGGCTGTTCCTCCGGTGCTGTCGGTGCTCCCTGCAGGAGCACGGTCAGCAGCCGCACGGCTCCCCGCTTGTGCAGCGGCTCGTTGCCGTTGCCGCACTTGGGGGACTGGATGCAGGACGGACAGCCGGCCTCGCACTCGCAGGAGGCGATGGCCTGGCGGGTCGCGGTGAGCCATTCGCGGGCGGTGTGGAAGGCGCGTTCCGCGAAGCCCGCGCCGCCGGGATGGCCGTCGTACACGAAGACGGTGGGCAGGAGGGTGTCCGGGTGCAGCGGGACGGAGACGCCGCCGATGTCCCAGCGGTCGCAGGTGGCGAAGAGCGGCAGCATGCCGATCGAGGCGTGCTCGGCGGCGTGCAGGGCGCCGCCGAGGATCTCCGGGTTCACCCGGGCGGCGTCGAGCTGGTCCTCGGTGACCGTCCACCACACGGCGCGCGTACGCAGCGTACGGGGAGGGAGATCGAGCTTCGTCTCGCCGAGTACCTCGCCGGTCATGAGACGACGACGCAGGAAGGAGACGACCTGATGGGTGACCTCGACGGAGCCGTAGCACAACCGGCCGTCGCCCCAGGGGATCTCGATGTCCGTCTCCAGGACGGAGATGGCGGTGGTGTCACGGGCGACCGTCGAATACGGCGGGTTGGCCTCCGTGACCAGCGCGACCGAGTCGTCCAGGTGCAGTTCGTCCACCAGGTACGTACGGCCCTGGTGGAGGTGGACCGCGCCCTCGTGGACGCTGGTGTGCGCGGCCCCGGCGTCGACCGTGCCCAGCAGCCGTCCGGAGCCGGACTCCACGATCTGCACCGGGTTGCCGCCTCCGCCGCGGATGTCGGTCAGGTCGGCGGCCCGTTCCCGGCGGGTCCAGTGCCAGGCCTTCGTGCGGCGGCGGAGCAGCTTCGCGGCCTCCAGCTGCGGCATCAGCTCGGCGGTGGCCGGGCCGAAGAGATCGAAGTCGTCCTCGGTGACGGGGAGTTCGGATGCGGCGGCGCACAGGTGGGGCGCGAGGACGTACGGGTTGTCCGGATCGAGGACGGTGGACTCCACCGGCTGGTCGAACAGGGCCTCCGGGTGATGGACGAGGAAGGTGTCCAGCGGGTCGTCGCGGGCGACCAGCACCGCGAGCGCGCCCTGTCCGGAGCGGCCCGCACGGCCCGCCTGCTGCCACAGGGAGGCGCGGGTGCCCGGGTAGCCGGCGATGACGACGGCGTCCAGGCCGGAGACGTCGATGCCGAGTTCGAGAGCGGTGGTGGCGGCGAGGCCGAGGAGTTCACCGGAGTGCAGGGCCTGTTCGAGGGCGCGGCGTTCCTCGGGGAGGTAGCCGCCGCGGTAGGCGGCCACGCGGCGGGCCAGGGAGCGATCGACCTCGGCAAGCCGTTCCTGGGCGATCACCGAGATCAGCTCGGCCCCGCGGCGGGACCGTACGAAGGCGACCGAGCGGACGCCCTGCACGGTCAGGTCGGTGAGGAGGTCCGCGGTCTCGGCGGTGGCGGAGCGGCGGACCGGGGCGCCCTTCTCGCCGTGCAGGTCGGTCAGGGGCGGTTCCCAGAGGGCGAAGACCAGTTCCCCGCGGGGCGAGGCGTCGTCGGCGACCTCCACCACGGGCAGGCCGGTGAGGCGGGAGGCGGCGACGGAGGGCTCGGCGGCGGTCGCCGAGGCCATGAGGAAGACGGGGGAGGAGCCGTAGCGGGCGCACAGGCGGCGCAGCCTGCGCAGCACCTGGGCGACATGTGAGCCGAAGACGCCGCGGTAGGTGTGGCACTCGTCGATGACGACATAGCGCAGGGCGCGCAGGAAGGAGGCCCACCGGGGGTGGGAGGGGAGTATCCCGCGGTGCAGCATGTCGGGGTTGGTGAGGACGTAGTTGGCGTACTGGCGTACCCACTCGCGTTCCTCGACGGGGGTGTCCCCGTCGTAGACCGCGGAACGCACGGCGTGGCCCAGCGGAAGTGAGAGTTTCTTCACGGACCGGCGCTGGTCCGCGGCGAGCGCCTTGGTCGGCGCGAGGTAGAGGGCGGTCGCGCCGCGGCCGTTCGGCGCCTCGGATCCGTCGAGGAGTGTCGACAGAACCGGGACGAGGTACGCCAGGGACTTGCCGGAGGCCGTACCCGTGGAGACGATCACCGATTCGCCGTCCAGGGCGTGCTCGGCCGCCAGTGCCTGGTGGGCCCAGGGGTGTTCGATACCGGCGGACTGCACCGCCGCGACGACCTCCGCGCGGATCCGGTCGGGCCACACGGCATGGCGACCCGCACGTGGGGGCAAGTGCTCCGTATGAGTGATGCGCGAAGCCCGGCTCGGCCCAGAGGCCAGCCGGTCCAGGATCTCGCCCGGCGCGGGGCGGGACGCGGTGTCCGTCGAGGTTCGATCGGGTCGGAGATTATTGGCCATCGGCATCGAGTGTGTCACTGGCATGACGGACAATGGGCCCAAGGCGTCGTGCACGCCTGCCGGTAAGTGATTGAATGCCATCGCGGCTGGCGAACCGTCCCGGGGGCTCCGCCGAGGTGTCCCTTGGGATGACCGCTCGATTAGCAAGGTGCTGGAGGATCCGTGGACCTGTCCCTGTCGACCCGTACCGTCGGCGATCGTACGGTCGTCGAGGTCGGTGGCGAAATCGATGTATATACCGCGCCCAAGTTGCGCGAACAGCTGGTCGAGCTGGTGAACGACGGCAGTTTCCACCTTGTCGTCGACATGGAGGGCGTGGACTTCCTCGACTCGACCGGTCTCGGCGTCCTGGTGGGCGGCCTGAAGCGGGTGCGTGCCCATGAGGGTTCGCTCCGACTGGTCTGCAACCAGGAGCGCATTCTGAAGATCTTCCGCATCACCGGTCTCACCAAGGTGTTCCCGATCCACACCTCGGTCGAAGAAGCGGTGGCGGCCACCGACTGAGCGGCCACGGTCCGGCCGGTCCCTGCTGACTGGCCGGTCAGCCGTCACAGCCGAATCCCGGGCACGGCCCGGGAGGCAGAAGTCAATGGAGGGGGGTCAGGTCTCGGCGACCCGACCCCCCGACCGCACGCCCGTAGTTCCGAGGGGGATGCATGGCCACCGTTGAACTCCGCTTCAGCGCGCTGCCCGAGCACGTCAGGACCGCCCGACTGGTGGCGGCAGCGGTGGCGCGCAGGGCCGGAGTGGACGAGGCCGTCCTCGACGAGGTCAGGCTCGCCGTCGGCGAAGCCTGTACCCGGGCCGTCGGCCTGCACCAGAGCGCCGGAATCTCGGCGCCGGTGCGGGTCTCGCTGATCGAGGAGGAGAAGCTGTTCTCCATCGAGGTCGGTGATGAGGCGCCGCACACGGTTCCCGGTGACACGTCGCCGGGTGCCCATGGTGGAGCCGACGGCGCGGACGTCGAGACCGAGGAGGACGAGATGGGCCTCGCGGTCATCAGCGGCCTCGTCGACGACGTGGAAGTGACCGCCGGTGAGAACGGCGGACTGATCAGGATGAGCTGGCCCACCACGCCGCCGGCCACGCTCGTTCCCTGATCCACCCCTCTTGGTACTGCCTGAACCTGTGCGAAAGGGCCCTGCTCACCAGGGCCCTTTGGCATGTCCGGCCGCGGTCCGGCGACGCAGGGACGCAGGGACGCAGGGACGCAGCGCCGTAT
>NZ_JBHWZP010000346.1:0-9355 GCF_042728395.1 Streptomyces sp. NPDC060205 | reverse complement strand
GCGGGGCACCCCGCTCCCAGTCCAGCCCGTACCGCCGGAACAACTCGGCCCGCAGCACCGGCACCGGCATCGGGACCCCCGGCACCAGGGCCGCGTACACCGCGCCCATCAGCAGCGCCCGCAGCATCGGATAGTCGGCGGCGGTGTCCGGTGAGCCGTAGCGGGACATGGTGTCGCTCAGCAGCTCGGCCAGCCGGCGCTGCTCAGGACACTGCTTGAAGCCCTCGCCCTGCAGGATGCCCGCCATGTGCTGGCGCATCACCACCGGATGGTCCCGGGCGAGGCCCAGAATCGCGTCGATGGCCCGCGCCATCCGCTCCTTGCCGTCCTCGGTGCGCGGCTCGCGCTCCAGCGCCTCCTCCAGCGTGCGGTGCATCAGCCGGTGCACGGCGGACTGGACGAGCAGGCGTTTTCCGGGGAAGTAGTACGAGACGAGGCCCCGGGCGGAGCCCGCGCGGTCCGCGATGTCTCCCAGCGTCGTGGCGTCGTATCCGCGCTCGCCGACGAGTTCGAGCGCCGCCTGCAGAAGCCTCTCGCGGGAACGTCGCCGCAACTCTTCATTGACCGATGCGCTGCGAGGGGACATCCTATGTACTCCTGCGTTGACTGGCTGCCAGCCAACTATACTCAGCGCGTCCGGGCCGGTCCCCTCGGGGATCACTTCCGGGCTGCCGTCCGTCCGGGGCGACGCGGGGGATCGTCCCGGGCGGTCGGCAAGGAATGCGGCGCGTCCCTCCGGCGGGGGCCACCAGGGGGCCGGCCTGCCGTTCGGCGCTGTCGCCGAGCCTTCGTCCGCTGCTTACAGTGGGCAGGAGTGCCGAGGAGGCGTACACCCATGGATCAAGAGCAGATCCTTGCCAGGATCACGGCGATGGTCGACGACGAGCGCGCGCTCCGGGACGCCCTCGCGTCCGGGGAGATCGACAGCGCCACCGAACAGGAACGTCTGGGTCGGCTGGAACGCGATCTCGACCAGTGCTGGGACCTGCTGCGGCAGCGGCGCGCGAAGTCCGAGTTCGGCGAGAACCCGGACGACGCGCGCGTACGGCCGTCGTCGCAGGTCGAGGGCTATCAGAGCTGAGGACCGGCCCGGGGCCCGGTAGGGAGCGGCTGGGTATCAGGCGGGAATCACGGGCGGACCAGGTCCAGCACCGGCCGTAGTCCGTTCGGCCGGTCCGTCACCGGCAGATGGTCGACGAAGTACACCCCGCACCCCAGGGCCGCCGCTCCGCCGTCCGCGAGCCGGTCGTCCCCGACCATCAGGGTCTCGCGCGGATCGGCCCCGAGCGCGTCGCAGGCGCTCGCGAAGAGCCGTGCGTCCGGCTTCTGGACACCGTGCTCGTACGACAGGACGTAGGCCCCCACGTACGCGTCGAGGCCGTGCTCGCGGAACACCGGCCGCAGATCCCAGCCGATGTTGCTGACCACCCCGATCGCGACCCCGCGGTCGCGCAGCGTGTGCAGTACGTCGATCGCGTCGGCGTACGGACGCCAGGCCGCCGGATCCATGTGCCGGTCGTACAGCGCGTCGTACAGCTCCGGAGCGGGCAGCTCCACCTGGCGGCAGGCTCCGGTGTACGCGGCCCGGTGCGCCTCGGCGCTCTCGTCGCGGATGCCCCACAGCGCGGTCAGCTCGGGCGGCACCGGCCCCCGGTGAGGGGCCCCGCCGGGCAGCGCGCCCGCCGCCTCCAGTTCCTTCGCGGTCCGCAGCAACTCCTGCTCCGGAACGGATATCTCGGCCCCGGCCAGTACGGCGCGCAGCCAGCTCTCGGTGGATTCGATACGGAAGAGGGTCCCGGAGAAGTCGAACAACACGGCAGCCATGCGGGGGAAGTTACCCACACCGCGGCCCGGATATGTTCTCCCGCGATCCTCCGCCCCTGGTCAGAGCGGTGCCGCTCGCTGCCATAGGGCGGCGACAGCTCAGGGTCTGCGGCCCCGGAAGGTGCGGCGCAGGTCGCTCACCCAGGCATCGGGGTTCTCCCACGGGATGAAGTGACCTCCGTGCTCATGGGCGTTGACGTTGACGTGGTGGAACCAGGCGGACTGCGGGCCGGTCTCGAACGCCCGGACGCGCTCCTCGGCGCCGTGGACGCCGGGCGGGTTCTCGTACGTGACGAAGGTCAGACCGACCGGGGCCTCCACCACCGGGGTGCGGTCGTGGGAGGGGGCCCACGGATAGCGGTTGGCGTTGGCGTAATAACGCATCGACGTGGCGATGGAGTTGTTCACCCAGTAGATCGTGGCGTGGGTGAGCAGATCGTCCTTGCTGAAGACGGACTCGACGTCGCCGCCGTTGTCGCTCCAGGAGTTCCAGCGCTCCAGCAGCCAGGCGAGCAGTCCTGCGGGCGAGTCGCTCAGCCCGTGGGCCAGGGTGGCGCCGTCGAGCATGTGCACGGTGAGGTGGGACGCCGAGCGGTGGTCCAGCTCGACGACGCGGGCGCGGACCTCGGCGGGCTGGTCGTCGGTGAGGGGCCGGTTCCGGGCGAAGTCCCAGGCGCGGGGGCCGGTGAAGAAGTCCAGCGGCAGCCCGGAGCCGATGTGGATGCCGTACAGCTCGTCGGCGTACTTGTGGCCGAGCTGGCTGGTGACGATCCCGCCGATGTCACAGCCCCCGGCCGCGTACTTCGCGTAGCCCAGCGTCTCGGTCATCAGGGTGTGCCAGAGGTCGGAGACCTTCCAGAAGTTGACGTCCGGGAAGCCGGTGAGCGGGCCGGGGAAACCGAAGCCGGGCAGGGACGGCACGATGACGTCGAACGCGTCCGCGGGGTCACCGCCGAACGCGGCCGGGTCGGCGAGCGGGCCGATCACCTTCGACCAGTGCCAGAACGTCCACGGCCAGCCATGGGTGAGGATCAGCGGAACCGGGCGGGGGCCGCGGCCCGGCTCGCGCATGAAGTGCACCGGGACACCGGCCACGTCCACGCGGTACTGCTCGTGGCCGTTGATGGCGGCCTCGGCCTTGCGCCAGTCGTAGCCGTCCCGCCAGTGGGCCAGCAGCTCACCGAGGTAGCCGGCCGGGACGCCGTACGACCAGTCCTCGTTCCCCTCGTCCAGCGGCGGACGGGTCGCGGCGAGACGGGCGCGCAGATCGTCGAGCACCTCGTCGGGCACCTGGATCGGGGTGGGCTCCAGAGGGAAGGCGTGTGAAGGGGGCATGGCATGGGTCCTATGGGTGGGGCCGCCCGCCGCGCTGCCGGTGTGCTCCTACTCCGCGGGCGGCAGCGGGCCGAGGACCGGGTTGGTCAGATGCTGGTAGATGATCGAGGTGCGGAAGGCGATGATCTCGCGCCGGTTGGTGAACTGGTCCAGGAGAAAGGCGTGCAGGTGGTCGATGTCCTGGGCCGTGACATGGACCAGGAAGTCGTCGCTGCCGGCCATCGTGTACACGGAGACGACCTCCGGCAGCCGGGTCACCGACTGCTCGAACGAGGTGACCACGTCCCGGCGCAGCGGGCGCACCTGCGTGAACACCATGGCTTGCACCGAGCGGTTGAGGGCCTTGAAGGAGACCTCGGCGCGGTAGCCCTGGATGATGCCGCGCCGTTGCAGGAGCCTCGTGCGTTCCAGACAGGTCGAGGGGGCGATGCCGAGCTTTCCCGCGAGGGCGCGGTTCGACTGCCGACCGTCGGCCTGCAGTTCGCGCACGATCGCCGAATCAAGTTCGTCCACGGCTTCCTCCCCTGCCCCCACACCGAATGAGATTCGGTACGACTCCCGGTGGTCCGCGCATCAGCCTAGCTTCGGCGGCATGAGTCGAGCATTCGCACATGAAGAGGTCGTTGTCCGTCGTGGACGCCGCTCCGGCCTGCCGCTGATCGTCGCCGTCCACTCCCGTGTGCTGGGACCGGCGGCCGGCGGCTGCCGGATGCGCCGCTACGACACCTGGCAGGACGGACTGACCGACGCGCTGCGCCTGTCGGAGGCGATGACGTACAAGTCGGCGGTGGCCGGACTGGACTTCGGGGGCGGCAAGAGCGTGATCGCCCTGGACCGGGACACCGAAGTCACCCCGGGCCTGCGGGAGTCCGCGCTGGAGGACCTGGGCGAGCTGATCGCCTCCTTCGACGGCTCCTACCGCACCGGACCCGACATCGGCACCGGCCCCGAGGACATGGTGGTCCTGCGGCGCTTCTCGCCGTACGCGTACTGCGCGCCCGAGGAGCACGGCGGTACCGGGGACTCCGGCGGGCCCACCGCCGTCGGTGTCCTGGCCGCGCTGCGGGCCGGCGCCCGCCATGTCTTCGGCGACGCCTCCTGCACCGGCAAGGTGGTGGTCGTCAGCGGGTTCGGGTCGGTCGGCAGCCGGGTCGCCGCCGGCCTGGCCGCGGAAGGGTCGCACGTCGTGGTGTCGGACGTGGACCACTCCCGCAAGGAGGCCGCGCTCGCGAGCGGGTACGGGTGGGTCGAGCCCGGCCGGGCCCTGTCGGCCCCGGCCGACATACTCGTGCCCGCCGCCGTGGGCGGAGTGTTCGACGAGACGAGTGTTCCCCGGCTCACCGCGCCGCTGGTCGTCGGACCGGCCAACAACCAGCTCGCCGACGAGTCGATCGCCGACATCCTCGCGGAGCGTGGCACCGTCTGGGTGCCGGACTATGTGGCGGGCGCCGGAGGGGTCGCCTACACACTCGGCCGGGAGTCGGAGGGCTACGGCCACGAGGCCGCCCTGGAGCGGGTGGAGGGCATCGGCGACACCGTCGGACACATCCTGGACCTCGCGCGTACGACCGGCGTCACCCCGATGAGGGCGGCCCGTCAACTGGCCGAGCGCCGCCTCACCGCGGCCGGCTCTCCGGCAGCGGCAGAGACGGCTGCTGCAGATGCAGATACAAGGGCTGAAGCAGGGGCTGCCGCAGCTCCTGCCCGCCGGCCGCTCAGCCGATCGTGACGACACGCGCCCAGGACGGCGGAGTGCCCGGTACGTAGTCGGGGTTCTCCTCGTCCACCGCACGGGCCGGGCGCGGGAAGAGACCGACGACCGTACGGCAGGGCGGCGGCGCGGAGGGCCAGGGGGTCTGGCCGTCCGTGAGGGCGACGATCACGTCGGGGCGCGGCCGGGAACGCAGCGCCCGGGCGAAACCGGAGCGCAGGTCCGTGCCCCCGCCGCCGACCAGCTCGATGTTCTCCGCGCGGCACAGCGGTACGGCGACCCCGGCCGCCGCGTCGCAGGAGATCACCGACACCAGGTCGCGCCGCCCGCCCACCGCCCGCGAGATCGCCGCCACCTCCAGCAACGCGCTGCCCAGTTCGGCGTCGCTCACCGACCCGGAGGTGTCGATCACGACGCAGACACCGGGCGGCGTACGGCGCAGGCTCGGCAGCACCACTCCGGGCACACTCGCCGAGCGCCGGGACGGACGCCGGTAGCTGTGGTTCTCGCCCGCGCCCGGCGCGCCCGCCGCGGACCGCACCGCCGCACCCAGCAACTGCCGCCAGGGCTGCGGGGGCTGGAACGCCTCGTCCGCCCAGCGACGCCAGCCCTTCGGCGCCTTGCCCGGCCGGCCCTTGATCCCCTCCGCGACCCGGAAGCGGACCGCGTCCTGCTGGTGCCTGCTCAGCCCGTTCGCCCCGTCCGGACCCAGCTCCCACGGCCGGCCCTGCCCGTCGGCGCCGCTGCCGCAGTCCAGCCAGGCCAGGTCCGCGGTGAGACCGGACATCGACGCCGTCCGCAGGTACTCCTCCATCAACAGGCCGCCCGGCAGCCGCAACAGGGACGAAAGCACCGCTCCGGCGGGCCGCGGCAGACCGTCACCGTAGATGTCGTCGTTGATCTCGAAGTCCGCGGCGATGTTCCGGCGCAGCCTCCCCCAGTCTTCGGCCGGGGGGACCTCCGTCCCGCTTCGCTCGCCCGGCCCGAACTGCTCGTGCTGCCGCGCGTACCGCTCGCTCCTGCCGTGGTGGTCCCGGAGCAGATGGGAGACCTCGTGCACCCACACACCCGCCAGTTCCTCCATCGGCATGCGCGCCACGAACCCCGGGGAGACATAGCAGCGCCAGTGCGCGTCGACCGCCATCGTCGGCACCGACCGGTCCTCCACCACGTGCAGGGCGAAGAGCGCAGCGGCGAGATAGGGGCGCACCTTCACCGCGTGCAGCCGGGCGGCCAGCAACTTCTCCATGTCCAGGGGGAGTCCGGCCACCCGGTCCGCCGCACCGGAGCCGGCCGGCGGCTTCGGCGGGGCGGCCCGCACCGGACGCGGCGGCGCGGGCCGGGGCATCGGACGCGGCCGGGGGTGCGGGGCCCGCTGCTCCGGAGTCCGTTGGTCCGGGGTCCTCGGGGTCCCCGTCATCGGCATGTTCCCGCCGCCGCGCGCTCGGCAGCCGCGGCAGCCGCCGCGACCCGCTCCACCGACCGGTCCGCCCGCCGGGCGAGACCCACCACCCCGGCCAGCCGGTCCATCGACGCGGGCACCTCCCAGTCGTCGCGCCGCACCGCGGCCAGCGCCGTAGCCGGGGCGACCAGCAGGTCCGCGGTGCCGGTCTCCAGCGCCCGCACCAGCACCGCCCAGCCCGCCTCCCAGCGCTCCCGTTCCGGCCGCGCCCCGACGGCCGCCACCACCGCCTCCAGCGTGGCCTGCCGCAGATCACCCCGCTCCGGCAGTTCGGCGGTGGCCGGGTCGGCGAGCAGCGTCTCCGGATCCGGCAGGTCCATCCGGTCCAGATAGGCGAGGAGTTCGAGTCCGGGGCCGTCGCCCACCGCTCCCCGTACGAGCAGGGCCAGCACCTCACGGGAGACCGAGGCGGCCGTGCCGAACGCCAGCAGCGTCAGCGCGGCGTCCCAGCTCCGGGGCGAGGGCCACGCACCGCCACGCCGTGTCTCGGTGCTCGGCAGCCGGTGGATCAGCGTCGGCCGGGCGGTCAGGAAACCACAGACCGCGCGCCGTGAGAAGGCCACCGCCTCCGCCAGCAACTCCGGCGCCAGCCTGGGCAGTTCGGCCCTCGGCCAGACACCGCCCAGCCCACGCACCACCACCTCCTGATCGTGCACCCAGTACAGATGCACGAAGCGGTTGGCCAGCGGCGGGCTCAGCTCCCACCCGTCCGCCGCGGAAGCGCGCGGATTGGCGGCGGCCACGATCCGTACGCCCGGCGGCAGTTGGAGCGCACCGACCCGCCGCTCCAGGACGACCCGCAGCAGCGCGGCCTGCACGGCCGGGGTCGCGGTGGAGAGTTCGTCCAGGAAGAGGAGTCCGCGACCGGCCCGTACCAGCTCCACGGCCCACTGCGGCGGCGCCATCGGCACGCCCTGCGTCGCGGGGTCCTCGCCCACGACGGGCAGCCCCGAGAAGTCGGACGGCTCATGGACGCTGGCGATCACGGTCGTCAGCGGCAGATCGAGCGAGGCCGCGAGCTGGGTCAGGGCCGCGGTCTTGCCGATGCCCGGCTCGCCCCAGAGCAGCACCGGCAGGTCCGCCGCCACGGCCAGGGTGAGCGCTTCGAGCTGCTCGTCGGGGCGCGGCTCGGTGGTGGTCGTCCGCAGGAGCGACAGGAGGCCGTCGGCGACGGCGAGACGGGTGTCCGCGGCGGGCAGGAGCGTGGTGCTGAGGGTCATGGGCATCACCTGGAGGGGATCGGGGGAACGGGCGAGCCCGTCCTGGACGGCAGGGAGACGTGCGGCGCGGAACGCGCGGCAAGAGCGGGGAGCAAGGAACGAGGAGCGGGGAAAGAGGGCTTCGGCGGGTCGCCGGTCACGACGCCAGACCGGTGCGGGGCCGGGAGCGGCCGGTCAGCTTGCTGCGCAGCGGAAGCGGCGTGAAACGGTCGAGCCGGGGGCGGTGACCGGCCTTCACCCGTCCCGCGCCCGGGTCGTTCGCGCGACCTGAGCCGCCCGCGCGGTCCGAGCCGCCCGCGCCACCCGGGAGGTCCGCGCCGCCTGCCGTACCGGCGGCGGGGTGCACGGCGACCAGGCCCGAGCGGAAGAGCCCGTGGTCGACGTGCCGGGCCGCGGCCCGCTCCAGTTCCTCGCGGAGCGGTCCGTCGCGCAGGACCGCACCAGGACCGAGCAGGCCTTCGACCACGGCCAGTGCCCCGGTGGCATCACCGTGGCGCAGCCGCTCCCGGACCGCGGGCAGCGCCTCCGGATCCCGGTGCACCGTGTCGATCGCCCGCAGACAGGGCAGCGCGGGCCCGCCGAGCGCCACGAGCAGTTCCTCGCGCCGCAGTTGGGCGGGGTCGTGGTCGACGGCGGTCAGCACACCGTCCCGCAGCGCGATCCGATGGGTCTCGCCACGGCACTCCACGCGATGCGGATCGCCGGGTTCGGGTACGGGACCGCCCACCGGCGCCACCCCGTACTCCGCCAGGGCTGTGGCGACGAGAGGATGCAGCCGTTCGGGCGGGATCAGTCCCGTCCGCAGGAGCTCCAGATCCGGCAGGACCCGGGCCGCCGCCTCCGGGAGCACCGGGAGCGCCGCGACCTCCTGCGGCGGCAGCACACCGTCGGGCAGGGGCCGGAGTGCGGGGACATGGCTGTCGTCGGGGGCGACGAGTTCGAGTACAGCCCGTCTGCGGGCACCGAGCCGTACGGTGAAGGCCCCGCGAGGAAGTCCCCCGGCCCGCAACAGCAACTCGGCCTCGACGGCCCAACGGCCCGTCGCCCAGGGGGAGTCGTGCAGCGAATCCTTCTCGGCGCCGCACCGCGCCCGCAGCTCGCCGCTCCGCCCGGCGTCCCAGAGATGCCGGTGCAGATCCAGCCGGAAACGCCGCTCGGGGTGCGGATGGGGGTGGTGGTCGGGAGGGCCGCTCCCGGGTCCCTCCCACAGCGCCAGGGACATCCACTGCCCGCCGTCCGCCCAGGCCGGCGGGGTCCGCACCACCAGGTGCAGAGGCGGGTCGGCGTAACTGCCGTAGCGGGCCAGCGAGATGGTGAGTCCGGGACGGAGCCGGCCGTCCGGGGCGATGCGGGGCAGGTGCCAGCGGAGCAGATCCGGCGCCAGCCGGCGCAGGTCCTTACGGAGGCGGGTGACGACTTGGGTGCCGTGGCGACGGCGCACGGCGCGAAGATCGAGATCGACGTGGACACGGGCGGCGGCGCAAGCCCCCGCCCAGTCGCCGGCCGCACGCCGTGCGGTCGCGTTCTCGATCATGGACGGTGGCACGGCGTACTCACGTACGCGCCGCCACATCAGCAGGTGGGAAGGAATCTCATCCGCGAAGTGAGGTGCCATCAGCACTCACCTTGCGCGAATGATTCCCCCAATCCGGAAAAGGAGAAGATGTTCATCGCCCGCATGCTAACCACGGCGACGACGATCTGTCTTCCCTCTTTTTTACGAGCCCTTCTTTTTACGAGCCCTTCTTCATGTGCCGTCCTGCGTGCCGGATCCCGGACGGGGGCTGCCGGCCGCGTCGCGGT
>NZ_JBHWZP010000345.1:0-9402 GCF_042728395.1 Streptomyces sp. NPDC060205 | reverse complement strand
GTGCAGGAGATCGGGCCGGACAACGGCGATGCGGACGAGTGGATGGGCGAGCGGTTCATCTGGGAGCCGGGCGACCGTGACGAGCACGGGAGGGCCGGCCGATGAATCGCAAGGGAAAGATCCTGCTGGTGGCCGCGCTGGTCGCGGTCGTCGCCATGGCCTTCCGGGTCTCCTGGAACGCGTTGCGGGACATCGCGAGCGCGGTCGGCGCGGACGAGACGGCCGCGACGCTGTACCCGTTCGTGGTCGACGGCCTGATGGCCCTCGCCCTGATCGCCACTCTCGTGCTCACCGACGACGCGCGGAAGTTCGCGCTGCGGGTGCTGGGCACGTACACCCTCGCCTCCCTCGTCCTCAACTACGTGCACGGCCTGGTGCCCGCGCTGCACGCGGACGGCGTCGCGGTCGACTGGACCCGCCTCGCCGATTGGGACCCGGCGAACTGGGCGCTCGTGCTGCTCGCCACGTCGCTTCCGGTCGGCTCGATCTACTTCGGTTCCGACCTGGTCGCCAAGGTCCTCCACCACCACCCCGCTCCGATCCCTACTCCGGTCGCGAATGCGGAGGAATCTACCGATACCGAGATGATTCGGTCTACGGCTGACCTGCCCGAATCGACCCCGCCGCCGATCACCGCCGTGCCGGTTCGGATGCCCGATCCGGTGACGGTCGGATTCGTGAAGTCGACCGTGCCGCTCAAGCCGATGCCCGCCGTGGCTTCGGCTCCGGTCGCTTCGATCGCGGCCCGCCCGGTTCCGGCAGTGTCGACCCGCCCGCGTCGGGCGACCGGCCGACTCCCGCAGGCCGCCCGGTCGACCCGACCCAAGCGCACCGCGGCCGAACTGCTCGCTGAGGCGCGGAAGGCGACGGCCGGTTGGCCGGACGCGAAGGTGACGGCTGAGGGCATTCGCCGGGAGGTCCACACCTCCCCGGTCAACGCCCGGATGCTGCGCGACACCCTGCTCGCCGAACGCGCCACCCCGGCTCCGTGAGCGGCGGGGCGTTCGGCAAGTGCTACGACCCGAACGGTGCCCGCCACGGCATACCGACCTTCCCGTGGCGCTACGCCCCCGACGGCTACGCCACCTTCCGCCAACTGAGGGCGCGCGGACTGCGCCCCGGCGGGCAACCGGTGGCCGCGCAGGTGCTCAGGCCCCGCTTCCGGCGGGGCCCGCTGGTCGCCCACCTCTACCGCATCGACTGCGCCAAGCCGGTCCGCCCGATGACTCCCGGCCGGTGGGCAGCCCTGGCCAAGGCCAACGCTGCTCGCCGTACCTGCCCGTCCTGCCGGCGTGATGCCGGATACGTCATCCCCGCCTCGCTCGGCATGTGCGTGCCGTGCGCCTACCCCGACCCGCCCGCACCGGAAGGGAACCCCTGATGGGCAACTCCGAACTGCGCCGCCTGGAACGCGAGATCGAGAAAACGAGCAAGAAGCTGGAAGCGGTCCAGCGGGGCGAGTGGTGGCCGCTGAACAGCCGCGAGCGCCGCGCCATCGCAGGCGCCCTGGTCGGCGGCTCGTACCAGGTCGCCCGGGGCCGGTCCACGGGCCGTGCTGACCAGCGGTTGGAGACGGCCGGCACGGCGGCGCAGATGCGGCTGACGGCGGAGCTGACCGCGCTGCACGGCGAGCGTCAGCGCGTCATCACTGAGGCCGCCCGCGCCAAGGCCGCCAAGAAAAGGTCCGGCTGGTTCTGACCAGCCACCACCCCTCTGTGCGCCGGGGTGCCCGGGACTTTCCACGGACACGGCCACCCCGGCTCTCCCATGAACTTTCCGCCCCCGTAGGGGCAGTCAGGAGCAGTTCCAGCATGTCTGAGAACGTCGTGCACCTCCACAAGCACACCGACCCGCCCGCCACCGACGCAACGCCGACCGTGCTCACCGTCGTGGCCGACCCGGCACCCGCGCCGCTCATCCCGTTGTGGGTGCGCTCCGGCCGCGCGGTGAAGACCGCCGCCACGCACGAGCGGACCAAGACCGCCGCCCGCGCGGTGGCCCGGCACAGCCTCTACACGGTCAACGGGGGCCGAATCGTGGCCCGTCGCACGTGGGACGGGAAGACCGGGGCCCGGTACGAGCGGATGATCCGCGCGGCGGAAGCCGCCGGGAACCTGGAGGTTGCGGAGGAGTGGGAGGAGCGGTTGCAGCGCTTCCGCGCCGCCCGCCACCACCGCCGCATGGACCTCCTCCACTCCCCCATCGAAGCCGCCAAGGGCATCGCGGTCGGGACCGGGATGGGCATCGGTGCGCTGGTCGCCCTCGGTGTCGTGATGGCCATCAACAACGGCGAGATCGCCGACGTCATCACCCCACTCGCCGCCACAATCGAGTTCATCGCCGCGGTGATCCGGATCGTGCAGATCGTGTGGGGGCCCGCGCTCACGATCGGCCCGTTCCTGGCGCTGCTCGCGCTGTGGGCGGTCGGCAGCAAGCAGCAAGCGGCCCCCGCATGGTCGATGCCTGACCACGTCCGATCGGGCGAGGGCGAACCCATCACCCCCTCGATCGTCGTCAAGGCCCTGCGCGACCTCGGGGTGCCCGCCCTGCGCAACGCCATCAAGGAAATGGGCGACGCCGGCGCGTCGATGCTCGGGCCGATCCGGATCGCCGGATGCGGCGTGGAAGTCGACGTCACCCTGCCCTCGGGGGTGTCGACGAACGAGGTGCAGAACCGGCGCCGGAAGCTCGCGGAGAACCTGACCCGGCACGAGCACGAGGTGTTCATCACTATCCCCCAGGCCGCGCGGACGGTGCGGCTGTGGGTGGCCGACTCCGGCGCGCTGGACGAGCCGATCGGTCCGTCTCCGCTGGTCACGGACGAGACGATGACCGCCGACTACGGCAAGGGGCGCGCCCCCTGGGGACAGGACCTGCGCGGCGACGCGGCAGCGCTCAGCCTCTACCAGCGCCACCTGCTCATCACCGGCCTGTCCAACCAGGGCAAAACCGTTGCGCTGCGCTCGCTCGCCCTGTGGCTCGCGCTGGACCGCTCGGTGGAGTTCCTGATGGGCGACCTCAAGGGTGTCGGTGACTGGGCCATGTTCGACGGCCGCGCCCGCGTCCTGATCCAGGGACCGACGGATGAGCACGTGATCCAGGTGACCGAGATGGTCGAAGGCGCGGTGGAGGAGATGAACCGCCGCATCCAGGCCCCGCCCGGCACCGTCTTCCCCGCGCTGATCGTGCTGGTCGATGAGGCGCAGATGGCGTTCATGTGCCCGGCCAAGGACGAGGACAAGCGCCCCTACGGCGGGTCCAAGGCCAACTCCCGGTACTTCATGGCGGTCCGCAAGATCCACAACCAGGGGCGGGCGGTCAACGTCCTGATGTGGCAGGGCACCCAGGACCCCACCGACCAGAACCTACCCAAGCTCGTACGCGAGGGCGCCCACACCCGCGCCTCCCTCGCCCTGGGCACCGAGTCCCAGGCCCGCATGGCACTCGGCGACAAGGCCGTGGACGGCGGGGCCGCGCCCAACATGCTGCGCCCCGGTCTGGATCAGGGAACGTTGGTCGTCGCGTCCTCCGGCATCGACATCCCCGCCGGGCAGGCCGCCATCACGGTGCGCACGCACTACATCGACGACGACGCAGCCAAGGCCATCATCGAGCGGGCCAAGGCCCTGCGCGACGGCGTCACCACCCTGCACGCCATTGAGCAGAGCGAGCAGCGAGATCCACTCGCCGACATCGCGTCCGTGGTCGGCACCGCGGAGCGGGTGCGCACCAAGGACGTGCTGTCCCGGCTCAGCACCCTCAACGCGGACGCCTACGGCGGCTGGTCGTTCATCGACCTCAAGCGCGTCCTCGACGGCACCGGAGCCGAGCCGCACAAGTCCGACGGGGTCATGGTCGTGGTCCGTGACCGGCTCGCCCGCGCCCTCGCCAACCGCGACGGCGAGGGTTCCGCTTCCGCCGCTGAGTGACAGGGAGCCGACCCGTGGCGGGTCAGGGAGGCAGGGAGAACTCCCTGACCCCCTCCCTGACCCGCCTCCCTCCACCTGACCTGCACAAATGATCGTTCAGGGAGGCAGGGAGGCACCCCAGGTCAACCCCCGAAAACCCCCTCCACAGCCCACCCCCAAGGGGGTGCCGAAACCTCCCTGACCCACCGCCGAAAGGGATTCCGCATGTATCCCGAACACTCCGGTCACCTGCCCGCCGAACGGGCCGTGACCATCCACCAACCCACCCCCATCACCCACCCGCCGGCCGGTCCGCTCGCGCCCGTCCAGCCGGGCGCGGTCCCGTCGGTGGCGAGCGTCGTACTCCCGGACGGGCGGGTCGTCACCGGCTACGCCATCAGCCCCGTACAGCCCGAACCCCTCGCCGCGAAACCGGCCGTCTCCCGCGCGGCGGTCAACGTCGCGGTCGGGGGCGTCGGGTTCCTCGCGGTGTGCGGCGGGCTGCTGCTCCTCACGTCGTTCATCGCCGCGCTCACCGCATTCATCACCCAACTGATCACCCTCGCCGCCGTCATCTTCGGCGGCTGGATCGCCGTGCAGATCCTCGGCACGAGCGGCCACCACGGCGGGACCACGGTCCACATCCGCAAGGCCGTGATCAAGCGCAACCACTTCCACGGCTGAACCGACCGAGAATCGAGAGCCGAAGAGATGACCGAGATCTTCGAGACCATCCGCTACACCGCCGACGTGGTCTGCATCCGTGACGGCGCGGTCCTGCTGATCGAGCGGGGATGGCCCCCGCACAAGGGACAGTTCGCGCTGCCGGGCGGGCACGTCGACCCCGGCGAGACCTCCCGCACCGCCGCCGCCCGGGAACTGCTGGAGGAGACCGGTGTCCACGTCGACCCTGCCGACATGGACCTGATCGGCGTCTACGACACCCCCGACCGCGACCCGCGCGGCCGGTACGTCACCGCCGCCTACCTGGTCATCGTCCCCACCGACACCACCGCACAAGCCGGAGACGACGCCGCCGCCGTCCGCTGGACACCCCTGGACGACACCGGACGCCTCGCGTTCGACCACGGCGAGATCGTGGCCGCCGCCCGGCACCGGCAGCACGCCCCCTTCTAGCTACGCCAAGAGCGGCCCCCGTCTCGCCAAAGTCCGGGGCCGCTCTTGTCTCCAGTCCTCAACAGACCTGTGGAGGTCACCCAGCATGCCCCATGTTCCCGTCGTGCCGCCGGAGGGCGGCAACGTCAGCTTCTGCACCGGCTCCGCCGCACTGGACCAGGCCGTGGAAGCCGTCACCGGCCTGCCCACCGTCCTGGTCGGCGAGAAGGACCCCGCCGCCTCCCGGCTGCTCGCCCAGCGCCTGCCCCACGCCCCCAACCTCGGGGACATCACCGCCGTCGACTTCGAGGCGCTGGCCACCACCATGGCGCGCCCGGCGTCCCTGACCGCCGGTTTCCCTTGCCAGGACATCTCCAACGCCGGACCTCGGGGAGGGATCGCCGGTGACCGCTCCGGACTCTGGAAAATCATCGCCCACGCCATTCGCCACCTACGACCCCGCCTCGTCTTCCTGGAAAACGTGGCCGCCCTCCGGAGCAGGGGACTCGACGTCGTCGCCGCCGACCTGGCCGCGATCGGGTACGACGCGCGGTGGATGTGCCTACGCGCTGGAGATCCCGAAGTCGGCGCCTGCCACCGCCGGGACCGCTGGTTCGCCGTCGCGTATCCCGCTGCTGAAGACCCCCACCTCCCAGTTGGGCAGGAACGGCGGCCTGCAGCATCCGGACAAGCGCAAAGCCGGGGGGCACGGGCCCACACTGGAGGACGAAGTGGTCTTCTTGCTGCCCCCGACCGGCCTTTGAGGCTGCTGCCCACCCCGGCCGCCGCCGACGGCACCGGCGGCCCCGGGATCTCCGCCAAGCGGCAGGGCGGGATGAACCTGCGCACCGCCGTCACCCTCCTGCCCACCCCGGCGGCGCGGGACTGGAAGTCCGGCGCCTCCAACCTGCTCGGCACCAACTCCCGCCCCCTGAACGAGGTGGTGGTGAACCTGCTGCCGACACCGAAGGCGTCGGACGGGCCGCACGGCGGTCCCAACCAGCGCGACACGGCCGGCAACTACTACCTGCCCGGCCAGGCCGTGCGCCTGGACGGGGAATGGGTGGCCACCAACGGCACCGACTACGGGCCCGCCATCCACCGGTGGGAGCAGGTGCTGGGACGCCCCGCACCCGAGCCCACCGAGCCGGGCACCAAGGGAAACCGGCGCCTGTCCCCGGCGTTCGTGGAATGGATGATGGGCGCCGATCCCGGCTGGGTCACCGACACGGACTTGGGCCTGTCCCGCTCCGACCAACTCAAGATCCTCGGCAACGGAGTCGTCATCCACCAAGCCGCCCTCGCCTACCGCACCCTGCTCGCCGTCGGCTCCGCACCGGAAACCGCGGCCCCGGCCCAGCTCGCGCTGGACATCGCCTAGCACGCCAAGAGCGGCCCCCGTCTCGCCAAAGTCCGGGGCCGCTCTTGTCTCCAGTCCTCAACAGACCTGTGGAGGTCTCCCAGCATGACGCAACCCACCGACAACAGTCGAGCGTCCCTCCTGGACGCCGCCCTGACCGCCGCCGAACGCGGCTGGCACGTCTTCCCGCTCCGGCCCGGCACCAAGCGCCCCGCCCTGCATGGAGAGGCCGCCTGCCCGGGCACCGGCTCGTGTGCGGGCGGGCACCGCAAGTGGGAGCAGCGCGCCACCACCGACCCGGACCGCATCCGCGCCACTTGGTCGCATGGTGCGTTCAACGTCGGTATCGCCACCGGCCCCTCCGGGCTGCTGGTCGTCGACCTGGACATGCCCAAGAACCAGGACAACAGCAATGAGGGCACGCCTGACGGCGTGGCGACCTTTGGGGCGCTCTGCGAGCGCACCGGCCACACCGTCCCCGACACCTACCGGACGCGGACCGCGAGCGGCGGAACACACCTGTACTTCACCGCCCCGGCAGGCGTGCGGCTGACCAACACGGCGGGCACCCTCGCCCCGTTGGTCGACACCCGGGCATGGGGCGGATACGTCGTCGCGGCAGGCAGCATCACCCCCGCCGGACCGTACGAAGCACTGAGCGGCCCCGTGGCGGCCCCTCTGCCCCTGTGGCTGCAAAGCATCCTGCGACCGGCCCCCAAGGCGCCTCAGGCACCCTCAGTGGCCGTAGCGGGGCAATCGCGGCGATATGCGGATGTAGCGCTTGCCGCTGAGGCGAACAACGTCCGTGCGGCCCAACCCGGCCTGCGCGAGGCCGCGTTGTTCCGTGCCGCGCGCGCCCTGGGACGGTTCGTCGCATGGGGCGACCTCCCCCGGCACGTGGTGGAGAACGCTCTTCAGGAGGCGGGCGAGGCGACCGGACTCACCGTTGCCGAGTGCCGCTCGACCCTGCGCAGCGCCCTCGACTGGTCCATCGCCCACAACCAGCAGCGCAAGGGGGCGGCATGAGCACCCCACCCCGCCCCCTCCTGAAGAGCATCACCACCACCCCGACCGGACCGCAGGACGCTCCACACCCTGTGGACACGACGGCCGCGGGCGAGCCAAAGGGCGTCGCCGAAGGCGTCCCCACTGCTGTTCTCCCTGACCCACAGGCCGGAGACGGCCGGTACCCCGTCGCGTGGCTGCGCATCACCGCGCCGCGCGGGGCGACGCCTACGGCCACGTCAACGTGCCTGTGCGGACGCGACCGCAGCGCCATCGGCCGCGCACGGGTGCTGGCCCTGATCGCCGACCACGAAGCGCACCGCGACCTCTGCCCGCTCCGCACCCCCCAGGAAGAGAGGGCCGCTGCATGAGCGACACCATCGACGGCGCGACGCTGCTCAACGAGGTGGAAGCCTTCCACCGCCGGTTCAACGTCTTCCCCACCGAGGCCGCCTACGTCGCGGTCGCGCTGTGGGACGCGCACGCCCACCTGCTCGACTGCTTCGACTCCACACCGCGGCTCGCGTTCCTGTCCCCGGAACCGGGATCCGGGAAGTCCCGCGCGCTGGAGATCGTGGAAACCCTCGTGCCTCAGCCGATGACGGCCGTGAACGCGTCCGCCGCCGCACTGTTCCGGTCGGTGTCCGGAGCGGACGGCCGGCCGACGATCCTGTTCGACGAGATCGATACCGTTTTCGGCCCCAGGGCAGGGGACAACGAGGAACTGCGCGGGTTCCTGAACGCGGGTCACCGGCGGACCGGGGTCACCTACCGGTGTATCGGAGATGGCGGCAATCAGAGCGTTCAGGCGTTCCCGTCCTACTGCGCGGTCGCGGTCGCCGGACTCGGCTCGCTCCCGGACACGATCCTGACCCGCTCTATCGTCATTCGCATGCGTCGGCGGGCCCGCAACGAGCGCGTGGAAGCCTTCCGGGCCCGCATGCACGAGGCCGAGGGGCACAAGCTGCGCGACCGGCTCGCCCAATGGGCTGAACACGCACGAGGGTTCGTCATGGGCGCGTGGCCGGAGATGCCCGACGGGATCACCGACCGGCCGGCAGACGTGTGGGAACCCCTGCTCGCCATCGCGGACGCCATCGGCGGAGACTGGCCCCGCCGGGTCCGGGAAGCGTGCCTGACGCTCGTCAAAGCAGCGCAGTACACCGACAAGCACAGTCTCGGTATCCGCCTGCTGACCGACCTGCGCGACCACGTCCTCATCGGCATGGACCGCCTTCCCACCATCGCGATCCTGGACCGGCTCAACGCTCTCGACGATGCCCCGTGGGCCGACCTCGACGGCAAGCCGCTCGACAACCGGCGGCTCTCCCGAATGCTCGGGGAGTACATGACGGCAGACAACGAGCCGATCCGCTCCCGCAACATCCGCACCGCCGGCGGCGTCCTCAAGGGCTTCCACGCCTGCGACCTCACCGACGCGTGGGCCCGCTACTGCCCGCCTGCCCAGGAAGCCGCTACAGCCGCTACGCCGCTACAGGCCAGCTCAGAGCCCCTGAATCTGTAGCGGCACCCAAGCGTGTAGCGGCTACGCCCGCCGCCTCGCAACGCGGACGTAGCCGCTACACGCCATCCCTCCGCTACAAAAAACCCCCCGCTGACCTGCGATGTAGCGGCGTAGCGGATGTAGCGGACTTCTGAGACCCCTCCCCCAGACGCCTTGCCTCTTGCCCCGAGAAGGAGTCGCATGAGCACCGCCCTCGCGCCTGCCGAGCAACTGCTCTACACCCCGAAAGAAGCCGCAACGATCCTCCGCTTGGGCCGTTCCACCGTCTACGAACTGATGGCCACCGGCGAGCTGCGGTTCGTCAAGCGTGGTCGTTCCCGCCGGATCAAGCGAAGCGCCCTCGAAGCATTCGTGGACAACCTCGAACCGCAGCCCGTCTGACCTGACCCCAACGGTGACGCCGTCCTGCTCGCCGCGCTCGGCGCGGCCCGCACCGGCCGGACAGGCTCTGCCCCAGCCGCTGGGTCATCGCGCGGTCGTCGTACAGC
>NZ_JBHWZP010000344.1:0-9428 GCF_042728395.1 Streptomyces sp. NPDC060205 | reverse complement strand
CCTGAAAAGCGACGGCCGGTTGTCGGGTGCCGGTCTCACAGCCCCGCGCCCCTGAAAAGCGGGGCTGCGCCCCTGCTTTTCGTCTCTGGGGGCGCGGGGAACTGCGCGACAAGCCCTCACCGGGCCGCACCGGGAAGTCGACCCTCAGAAAGGAACCCCCATGACCGGATTCAACGTCAATGCCGCCCGCGCGCAGCGCCTGGAGGCGCTCGGGCGGGCCTGGACCTTCGAGCTCGACGACGACACCTTCGAGCTCCCCACCGAACTGACCCGCACCACCGCCCGCACCCTCCGCGACCTCGACGACAACGACGTCGACGGCCTGCTCCGACTCCTGCTGGGCGAAGAGCAGTTCACCCGGTTCGAGCGGCACGACGTCACCATGCAGGACATCGCCGCGATCCTGGAGGCCTACGGCAAGGAGACGGGGCTGGGTCTGGGGGAAGACTGAGCCTCGGCGCGCTCGTCGAAGAGCACGCCGAGGCCCTGGAGGCGGACCTCCTCCGCCACTACGGGGTCGACCTGCTGGACTGGCACCGCGGCCGGCTGTCGTCGCGGCGGCTCTCCGTGCTGGTCCAGCACCTCCCGCGGGACAGCGCGACCGCCCGTGAACTGCACGGCGAGGCGGCGGACTGGTCGGTCACCGACTACCTGCTCGCCTCCGTCGTGGACCAGCTCGCGGAGGCGAACTGGATGTTCGCGACGGTCAACGGCGACGAGGACGCCGAGCCGATCGACTACCCGGCGCCCGTACCGCGTCCCGGCACGGACGACGAGGGACCCGCGACCCGGACGACACCGCGGCAGCAGCCCAGTGCCCTGGAGCTCGCTCAGTTCTTCGGCTGACGGAGCCAGCGGGCGAACGGCTTCAGGGCACCTCGGAAGAGAAAGTACTCGGGCGTGCCCTGCGGCATGTTCCATCCCCGGTAGAAACCCACGTTCGTGAGGTGCGGGGCCTCGGCGCGGAGTTCGTCGAGGTGCCAGACCACATGCGTCAGGTCCGGGTCACCGAGGAACTGCCAGAAGGCGTTCGCACCGGACGCCGCCTCCAACTGGTCGGCGAGGGTGGGGTCGTCGAACATCGGCGCCCAGATGTGGAACAGGACCAGGGTCGGGACTCCGTCCTCGGGAAGACCCGCCGTGATCGTCCTGATCGCCTCGGCGGCGTCAGCGGACTCGAAGAGGCCGTAACGCTCCGCGCTCTCAAGGAGCCGGTTGTCCGGCGGCGCGTCCCGGGTGAGGAGGGACGGGGGCGGTACGACGGCCCAGTCCTCGATCCACTCCGCGGCGTCGGCCGGCCGCAGGTGCGGAAGCCGGTGCGCCCGCGCGGTGTAGATCCAGGGCTCCACACCCGTCCCGGGAGCCAGGGACTCCCCGAGGATGACGGCCCGGCGTGCCGTACGGGCGATCTCCCCGCTCTCGAACGGCTGGCTATTGCCCCCGGGAAAAGCCAGCACCACGCGTGGCGAATGCCGTCCGACTGCACTCGCCCGTACGGCCAGGGACGCGGCGAAACGCCCCTTTCTCAGCTTTCCAGCCCTTTTCGACACAAGCGCTTCTTCGGCAGCCATGGCCAGAGACTACGGCGCCGCCGAAGAGCGGCGCAATCGGTTCGACAGGAGTTCACATGGGCTTCGACTTCGATAAAGACCTCTACTTCGTGAGCAAGGAAACGCAGAGCATCAAAAAGGCTCTCACCGGAATCAGTCTCACGACGACCGGGCTCAGTCACTCGATGACCGGCATCAAAGGCGATATCGACGGCCTGAAAGCCGCTGTATCCCTGGTGGCCGCATCCGCGCAGATCCTGAAGGTGGACTACAGCCTCTGGAAGATCGACGAGAAGGGGATCTCCTTCCGTGGAGTCCAGACCACCACCTGGAAAAACGTCCTGGCGGTGGAGGAGGAGAAGTCCGACAGGAAGAAAAGGGAGCTGGACGCGAAGCTCCAGACGAAAGAGGAGGAGCTGAAGAAGCATCTCAGGACCGTGTTCCTCGCCATTGACAAAAGGCAAGACATCGACCGGGCCTGGAAAAGGGCCGGCACGGCCCAGACGCAGGCCGAAAAGGCCAACAGGGGCGCCGCGGCGGCGAACCGCGGTCTCGCGCAGCTCAGGGCCCAGCTGCGGACCGCCGGCGCGGGTGCGGATCTGGGGCCACGGCAGAAGGGGGACTACGACAGGATGCGCAATTCGATACAGGGCCTGAGCCAGGCGCTCGCCGGAATCTGACCTTTCGGCTCCCGATCGCGCGGCTCCCGATCCCTCGATCACGAGTGAATTGAGGAAGAAAATGAATCTCAAGCAGGCCGTCACCCAGGTCAATTCCAGGCTCGACGCACTCAGGAATTCCCTGGGTCGGACCGGCACGGCGATGGACCGGGTCAGAAGCGGTTCCGACACGGCCGGCAGCGCCGTCGGCAGGCTCCGTACCGCGGCCGTCAACAGTGACAACGCCCTGGGCAGACTGCGCGGCGGACTCCGCACCGCCGACACCGCCCTGGGCAGGTCCAAGGGCTCCACCGACAAGTTCAAGGCCTCCCTCGACAAGCTCAAGTCCTCCGCCGACAAGGCCAAGAACTCCCTCCAGGACGTCAAGCGGCAGTCCGACGCCGTGGAGAAGTCCGTGGGGCGGGCCGGCAAGAACGCCGACAAGGGCGGGAAGTCCATGGGGAGCCTCGGAAAGGGCCTCAAGGGGGCGAGTCTCGCGCAGAAGGGGCTCAATCTCGCGATGGCGGCCAGCCCGTTCGGGTTGATCATGACCCTGGTCGCCCCGCTCATCGCCCAGTTCGTGAACATGGACAAGGTCGCCGCCCTGCTCCGCAAGGGACTCACCGCCGCGTGGACGCACATCAAGAGCGCCTCGCAGTCGGCGGCGAAGATGCTCGGACCGCTCTTCAAGGGCGTCGTGAACGGCTTCCTGACACCCAGCCGCATGCTCATCCGCGGGCTCAACGTCCTGATCGGCGCCCTCAACCGCGTCAAGTTCAAGGTCCCGGACTGGGTGCCCGGCATCGGCGGCCGTGGCTTCGCCTTCAACCTGCCGCCCATCCCGGTGCCGCAGCTCGCGAAGGGCGGTGTCGTACGGGCCCGTTCCGGCGGCACGCTCGCCCTCCTCGGCGAGGGCGGCGAGCACGAGGCCGTCATCCCGCTCTCCAGGCTGGAGCGGATGCTCGGCTCCGGCGGCGGGATGCGCCGGCTCGCGGCGGCCGTCGAGGCGCTCGCCGAGCGGCCCGTCCAGATTGACGTGGACTCCCAGACCATCGCGCGCGCCGTCCAGCTGGGGCAGCGCAAGCTCGCCCGGAGGTGAGGCAGGAACATGGCCAGGAACCTGTGGATCGGCAAGCCCGGTCTGCTGCGCGAGATCGACCAGGCCGCCAAGAGCTGGGACCGCAGCGCCGAGCTGAACGTCACCGAGTTCAAGTCACTGGAAGGACGCGTCACCACCGTCGCCCCGCCGCGTACGGTCCGCCGGCTCAAGTTCTCCTGGGACTGGCTCGAACCGGGTGACGCCCAGCACCTCACCCGGCTCGCCCGCCGGATCGAGGGACCCGGCCTGCTCGGCAGCCCGAAGCCCTCGTACGGACCGCTCGCGGTCGTCGACCCGGCCTCCGTCAATCTGCTCGGGCCCTACCAGGCCGCCGCCCAGAGCGCCGAACCCGGCGGCACCGACCACTGGTTCACCGTGGCCGGCTCGCTGGGCGTCCTCCCGTACACCGGTGACACCGTCATCGGGGACTTCGGGGAGACCACCCGGGTCGGCTGGAAGCACGGCACCTGGACCGGCTGGCCGGTGGCCCCCGGGATGCGGGTGTCCTGGCGGGTGCCGCCCGACTGGAATCCGGCGCTCGCGACGGCCCAGCTGGACTGGAAGCGCGCCGACGAGAGCCATCTCGGCACCACGGCCGTGACCGGCGCGGGCGTCGTCACCGGCACCGCCCCTGCCGAGGCCGCGTTCGTCACGCCGGTCGGCGGCCCCGGCGAGGCCGTGCTCGCCGGTCTTGCGGGCGCCTGCCTGACCATCGACGCGGACCCCGTCGCGTACGCGCTCGGCGACGGCTGCCCGGCGATGTCCGTGACCGCGTACACGGACGTCCCGGCGGCCCGGCTGCCGTACCGCAACATCAGCATCGACCTGGTGGAGGTGTAGAAGGTGCAGAACTCCGACGACCTCCTCGACGCCGCCCTCGCCGCCCCGGCCCGCACGCCGGACCACGCCACCCGGCTCGGCGGGCGCGAACTGGGCGGACAGATCCAGTCCTGGAAGGTGGAACGGGCCTACAGCACCGACCTGCCCGAGGCTCTGCGCGCCTTCTCCGGCAGCGCCTCGGCCCAGCTCGAACTGCTCCTCGGCGGCGCCGGCGCGCCCGCGCCGCCGCTGTACTCGGCCTGGGCGGGCCGCGGCACCGGCGACGTCGTACGCCCCGGCCAGTCCGTCGTCCACCGGGCGGGCGCGAACGGCCGTACCGTGCCCGCCTTCCGGGGCACGGTACGGTCCCGGACCGCCGCGTCCGGCAGCGACACCGTCACCGTGCAGGCGCTGGACGGCGCGGAGCGGCTGCGCGGCCCCGCGCAACTGCCGCGCCCGTACCACGGGTTGCGGTACGGGCGTCCGGTGGCGACCGCGACCTGGTGCGTGGACGAACTCCTGCGCCAGGGCGGCATCCACAGCTGCCCGCCGCCCCGCGCGCCGGCCGTGGCGGACGACCCCGCCAAGCCGTTCACCGTGCTCTACGCCTCCCTGCACGGCGGCTTCAACGCCTCGTACGGACAGCCCGAGACCCTGCCGGCCCCGGCGGCGTACTCCTGGATCCGGGACGGGGCCCCGTTCGAGACGGCGCTGATGCCGAAGGCGGCCGGTCTTGAGGTGTCGTGGATGCCGCGGTCGCGGTTCGTCGTGGCCGGGAAGGTGTTCCAGGCGGAGCTGCACGTCAACACCGCGCTGTCGGTGGGCAGCGAGCTGGAGCTCAAACTGGTCCTCGACCGCAGCGCGGGGGCGTACGGGAACTACGCGCTGAACGTCTACTTCGCGACCGGCGTCGTGAAGATCACCTCGGGCACGGTCGGCGGTGGCGGCACGGTCGCGAGCTGGACGTTCCCCAAACTCGCCTCCCTCAAGGGCGCGTGGCACCTCGGCTTCACGGTGGACACCCGGGCGGGAACCGTCGGCGCGAGCACCCCGGCGACCGTGTATCCGCGGCTCACCGCACCCGACGGGACGTATCTGCCGGCCGGGCCCTTCACCTTCACCCAGGCGGCGGCGCTCCAGCCGCCCTCCGAGCTGTCCCAGGTCGATCTGAGGACGGACGTGGCCGTGGAGTGCCTCCAGGTCACCGACCGCTCCTGGCCGGACGGCGACTCGTACACCGCCGACGAGTGGGAGCAGAAAGGGCGTTGGGCCAAAGGCGCGGTGCTGGACGAGGCGACCGTGCCGCTGTTCGACCTGCCCAAGGTCGCCGGCTCCCAGTGGGACGCCATCACCGAGATCGCCCGCGCCACGCTGTCGACCGCCGAGTTCGACGAACAGGGCGTGTTCCGGTGGCGCGGCCCGGCCCGGTTCCAGTCGGTGCCTGAGCGCCCCGACCTCACGGTCACCACCCGCCGTGACATCGCCGCGCTCACCGTCTCCGAGGAGATCGACGCCTGCCGCAACCACTGCGAGCAGACCTACCAGGACTGGACGGGCATCAGCCACACCTACAGCGACACGGTCACCGACACCGTCGTACGGGAGATCCGGCCGGGCGCCTCGGTCGAGGTCGCCTACGCCATCGCGGAGGACGAACTCGACATCGGGCCGCCGCAGATCGAGGACGACGTCGCGCCCATGTCCGGCCACCGCGTGCGCTTCGGCAGCGCGGCGACCGGCGGCGCCTCGGTCAAGGGCAGTGTGACGGTCGGCTCCCGGCGCGACGGCCCGAACTACATCGTCCGTTTCACCAACCACGGGACGGCGAGCGTCTGGACGGTCACCAAGGACGGCAAGCCGTCGGTGCAGATCGTGCCGCAGAAGCGGACGGGCGACCCGCGCCTGCGCACGTACGCCTGGTACAACACCACGAGCCAAGCGCACTACGGCAAGCAGGTCTACCAGGCGCCCGCGACCGACTGGGTGCAGCAGCGGCAGGTCGCCTCCGACCTGTCGTACGCCATGCTCGACGCCGGCCGCTATCCGGTGCCGGTGCTCGGGGACGTGGAGGTGCTGCACGATCCGCGTATCCAACTCGGCGACGTCGTACGGGTGGTGGACACCAGCGGCGCCGCGCTCGACACCCTCGCCTGGGTCGTCGGCATCCGCACCACCTGCGCGTCCGGCGCGGCCCCGCAGCAGACCCTGACCCTGCGCGGCACCTCCTACAACGGGGTGCCGTCCGACACCGGGCTCGTCCCGGACCCGCCGGTCGATCCGGAGTACGGCACGACCCGCACGTACGCCCTGATCGAGGCGCAGAACGCGACGCTGGCCGTCCTGACCGACAGCGGGGTCACCTATCGGGAGCTGCTGAGGGGTTCGGGGGGTGCGGCCGCATGAGTGATCTCCCGCTGGAAACACCGCCGGTGGAGCCGGAGCCGGACGGCAGCGTGGCGCATCCCGTGCCCATCGACAGCCCGGCGACCCGCGACGGCGACGGCGGCACGCCCGCCGACACGCTCCCGCCGCCCCTGGGCGCCTGATCGCACCCAGCGATGCGCGCCCGTATCCAGGCACCCGTATGCAGAAGGAGGCCGTCATGGCCCTGCTCACTCCGCTCGGCAGTCTCCCGTACCCGCAGCCGGCCGACGCGGCGAACATCCCCGTGCACATCCAGTCGCTCGCCGAGGCCGTGGACGGCCGCACGGTGCTGCGGTTCGCCGACAGCGCCGCCCGGGACGTCAAGGTCACCGCGCCCGTGGCGGGCATGCTCTGCTGGCTCGGCACACCGAAGCAGTACTGGTACTACACCGGCAGCGTCTGGGCCCAGCTCGCCCCGTCGCCGGTCCACAAGGCGAACGCGACGGTCGGTACGACCACCTCGACCGCCTTCGTGGAGACGCTCACCGGCTCCACCGGCGATCCGACCGTCGCGACCTTCACGGCGCCCGCGTCAGGTTCCGTACTCGTGTCGCCGGGCGCGCGCATCAGCAACAGCGCGGCGACCGGCACCTGCTTCATGTCGGCGAACGTCCGCGCCAGTTCGGGCTCGACGGTCGTATCGGCCGCCGCAGACGGCCGCTCGGCGATCTCCACCGGTACGGGCCAGATCTCGGGGAGCACCCAGTACCTCGTCACGGGGCTGACCCCGAACAGCGTGTACACGGCGACCGCGGCCTACCGCTGCACGGCCGGAACGGCCACGTTCATGTACCGCTTCGTCACCGTCACCCCCGTCAACTGAGCACAGCCGAGGACGATCGAAGACAATCGAGGACAGTCATGGCCACACCCCTTACCGCCGAGGCCCTCGTGCGCGCACTGCGCGGCGAGGGCCTCGCCCTTTCGGAACACACCGGCTGGCGCACGCACAACAGGAACCACAAGGGCGCCTGGGGCCCGGTGCACGGCGTGATGCTGCACCACACCGCGGGCACCGACAGCCTCCGCCTGTGCCGCGACGGCACCGCGGCGCTGCCGGGCCCGCTGTGCATCGGCCTGATCACCAAGTCCGGCACGCTGCATCTGCTCGGGTACGGCCGCACCAACCACGCGGGCGCGGGTTCGGCCGCGGTCCTGGACGCCGTACGGGCCGAGAAGGCCGCGTTCCCCGCCCCCGGACCGGACGCCGTGGACGGCAACGCCCGCTTCTACGGCTTCGAGATCGAGAACCTCGGCAACGGCCGGGACCCGTACCCGGCGGCGCAGCTCCGCACGGTCGAGCGGCTGTCGGCGGCGGTCTGCCGGGCGCACGGCTGGTCGGCGCGGAGCGTGATCGCCCACAAGGAGTGGACACGGCGGAAGATCGACCCGTCGTTCCCGATGGAGGTGCTGCGCGCACGGGTCGCGGCGCTGCTGAGTGCCGGACCGACGCCGGCTCCTGCGCTGTACGCCCCCTTCCCGGGCGCCGCGTTCTTCGTACCCGGCCGCCGCAGTTCGCTGATCACCGCGGTCGGCAAGCGCCTGGTGGCCGAGGGCTGCGGACGGTACGCGTCCGGCCCGGGCCCCGTCTGGACCCAGGCCGACGTCCTGTCGTACGCGGCCTGGCAGCGCGGCCTCGGTTACGTGGGCCTGGCGGCGGACGGCGTCCCGGGCCGCACGAGCTGGGACAGACTGCGCGTGCCGCAGCCGTGACGCCTGACACCTGACACCTGACACCTGACACCTGACGCCTGACACCTGACACCTGACACCTGACGGAGACGAACACGGGAGGTACCCGATGACGGCGACCGAGACCGAGGAGGTCGTCCTGGAACTGGAGCGCCTGCGTCGTTCGGTCGACGTCGGCTTCGCCACCACCCGTGGCGACCTCGCGCTCCTCCTCCAGCGCGTCGAGCAGACCGACAAGGCCCTCGACGAACACGAGGCCCGTATCGAGGCGCTGGAACGCGCACGCTGGCCGCTGCCGTCCCTGGCGGCGGCCACGTCGTGCCTGGCGCTGGCACTCACGGTGTGGCAGACGACGGGCCGCTAGTCGCCGCCCGGCCGGTCACCGCTTGGCCGGTCACTGTTTGGCCGGTCACTGTTTGGCCGGTCACTGTTTGGGCCGCGGCGGGCCCGTGATCGCTTCCGTGATGACGAAGCCCTTGGCGGGGCCCTCGGGGATGGTGACCTCGGTGCCGTAGGGCACGCGGTGGACGCCCACCCAGTCGGCCCGGTCGGGGCGGGGTTCGGTGTGGACGGTCACGGTGCCCCGGTCGTCGTGGTCGTCGATGACGACGTACACCGGGATGGCCGCGCGGGCGTACTCGCGGCGCTTCCTGACGCGGTCGCGCTCCTGGCGGCGTCCGTCCGGGGAGACGACCCCCGCGACCAGCCGGACGGCGGCGGCGGTGATCCCCACGCCGTCGGCGGTGACGTACCGCTCCGTGTCCCTGGGGACGACGAACAGGTCCGGCACCCATACGCAGCCCGCGTGGACGACGTTCGTGTCGTTCCGGGCGGCGAAGTCCCCGCCCTTCAGAAAGCCTCCCAGCGCCTCCTTGAGGCGGAAGACGGTCTGGCTGTGCGCGTAGCGGCCCGTGGGTGACACTTCGACGGCTCCTTCGATGATCTCGGCCCGGTAGCCCTCCGGGAGTTCCATGGCCTCCCATGCCTGCCACAGGACCTCGTCGGGGCCGGGCCCGTTCGCGGGCGGGCAGGGAGGCTCGGTCATGGTCTCGGTCATGATCACAAGTGTCTCGTGAATACCGGCTCACCTGCGAAAACGCCGTCGATTCACCCGAACCGGCGAAGCAGAAACGACTCGCCGGGACGGAGCCCGGACAGGACAGCAGGGCCCGGACCGCGGTGCAC
>NZ_JBHWZP010000343.1:0-9497 GCF_042728395.1 Streptomyces sp. NPDC060205 | reverse complement strand
CTTCCTGTCTTTGCCGTTCGCGCGGAGCGGGGTCACAGCGAGGTGAGATGCCCCGGCTTCGGCTGCCGCGGCAGCATCGAGGGCTCGTACGCGGCGGAGTCGGGCTCCAGCGCGAGGACCGCCGCCACCGGATGCTCCTCGTCCACCACGCCGGACACCGGCACCGGCACCGGCGCCGGCCCCGCGTCCCGTGTGGAACGCGACAGCGTCACCACACCCCAGGCCGCGACCGCGCCCCCGGCCCCGGCGAGAAGCAGCCCCGCCACCCCGCCCTGCAACTGCTCGCCGAGCAGCGTCAGGCCGATGACCACGGCGGCGATCGGATTGGCCAGCGTCACCACGGCCAGCGGCGCGCCGAGCCCGCCCTTGTAGGCGGTCTGCGACAGCAGCAGGCCGCCCGCGGCGAAGGCCGCGACCAGCAGGGCCACCACGATCACCGGCACGCTGAACAGCGGACCCGTGCGGTCGGTGGCGGCGACCGTGACGGTCTGGGTGAGCGCCGAGGCGACCCCCGAGGCGAAGCCGGACGCGGACGCGTGCCGGAGTCCGGGGCGGGCGCCGGGCCGGGCCAGGACGCCGATGAGGGTCGCGGTGGCACCCGTCACGGCCAGCGCCTGCGGCAGACTCAGCACGTCGTCGGGCGCGGGCCCGGACGCCGTCACGAGCACCGCCGAGAGTCCGATCAGCGTCAGCGCCGTACCGCGCCACTCGACCGGGGTGACCCGCCGGCCGGCCAGCCGCGCGCCCAGCGGCACCGCGGCGACGAGCGTGAGCGCGCCGAGCGGCTGGACGAGGGTGAGCGTTCCGTACTTCAGGGCGGCCACGTGCAGCAGCGCGGCCCCGGCGTTGAGACCCACCGACCACCACCAGGCTCCGCGGCCCAGCAGGCGCAGCACTCCGGAGTCCGTGGTCCGTGCGGCCAGCCGCTCCTGCGTCACCGCGGCGCCCGCGTAGGCGACGGCGGAGAACAGCGACAGGACGACGGCGAGCAGGGTCGCGCTCATCGCCGTGCCCCCACGAGGCCGGACGCCTCCGGTACGCGGCCGGGGGCGTCCTGCCCACCGGACGCATGCGGTACGGGGCGGCCGGCGCCCTCTGTGTCCTCGGCGGCCTCGGCCGTCCGGCCGGAGCCGTCGGCGGCCGGAGCCTTTCGGGGCGGGCGGACGACGGCGAGGACGATGCCCAGCAGGGCGGCGGCCACGATCGCGTCGAGCCAGTAGTGGTTCGCCGTCCCGACGATCACCGTCAGGGTCAGCAGCGGGTGCAGCAGCCACAGCCACCGCCACCGGGACCTGGTCGCGGCGATCAGGCCGATCGCGACCATCAGGGCCCAGCCGAAGTGCAGCGACGGCATCGCCGCGAACTGGTTCGAGAGGGAGTCGGTCTCGGGGGAGGCGCCGTACACCGTGGGTCCGTACACCTGGCCGGTGTCCACGAGGCCCGTCGCGGCGAGCATCCGCGGGGGTGCGAGCGGGAATGTGAGATGCACCACCAGCGCGGCGGCGGTGACCGCGGCGAGCACCCGGCGGGCCCACACGTAGTGCCCCGGACGGCGCAGGTAGAGCCAGATCAGGAAGGCCGCCGTGGCGGGGAAGTGCACTGTCGCGTAATAGGTGTTGACGACGTGGACGAGGGTGTCGCCGTGCAGGACGGCGGACTGCACGGACCCTTCGCCGGGCAGGTGCAGGAACCGTTCGAAGTCCCACACGCGACGGGCGTTGCCGAAGGCCTCGGCGGTGTGGCCGGTGGCCAGCTGCCGGCCGAGTTTGTAGACGAGGAAGAGCCCCGCGACGAGCAGGACCTCACGGACGAGGGGTGGCCGCGGTATCGCGGCGGATCCCTTCTGTGCAGGCTCGGTTGGGAGTTCCATCCCCCGGCCCCTTTGCTTGACGGTCTCAACGGTGCTGATGCGTGGTGAGCCCAGGAGGGGATCCACTCGACACAGGGGTGGGTCCTGTCCAAGGCTCATCGATACGCCAGTGTACCGATACGAAGCCGTTCCGGTACACTGGCGTATCGATAGGGCGCCGGGGCGAGACCCGGGGACGAGTGAGGAGAAGAGCCATGACGTCGCAGGCAGCGGAGGGACCGGAGACGGTCGCCGCCTCGCGCCGCTCCAAGATCACGCCGGAGCGTGAGCAGGAGTTCTTCGACGCCGTGCTCGACCAGGTCCGCGAGTGCGGTTACGACGCGCTGACCATGGAGGGGGTGGCCGCCAGCACCCGGTGCAGCAAGTCCACGCTCTACCGCCAGTGGAAGACGAAGCCGCAGTTCGTGGCGGCCGCGCTGCGCGCCAACCACTGCCCCAAGTTCATCGGGATCGACACCGGCTCGCTCGCCGGTGACCTGCGCGCCGTCGCCCGTACGGCGGGCGAGCGGTCCGACGAGGACACCCGGCTCATGCAGGCGCTCGGCCAGTCCGTGATGCAGGACGAGGAACTGAAGCGCGCGCTGCGCGACGCCCTCGTGGAACCCGAACTGGACGCGCTGCGGGCGATGATCGGGCGCGCGGTCGAGCGGGGCGAGATCGCCGCCGGCCATCCGGTGCTGGAGTTCGTTCCCGCGCAGCTGCTCGGCGTGCTCCGGGTCAGACCCCTCCTCGAAGGCCGGCCCGCGGACGCGGAGTATCTGCTGCGCTATGTGGAAGTGGCCCTGCTGCCCGCCCTGGGGCTGGCCGACCCCCCTTAGAACTCAGGCCGCCGTCCAAGGGATGACTGGACGGTGACCTGATCGCGCCGCACCGTGGGGACGGGGGCGGCGCGCACCCCCCGGCCGGGTGGGGTTCCTCTTGAGCGGAGAGGCGCTCCACCCGGCCGATCGGTGTGCGGACGGGGTGTTCCCCGGTCACGTCCTGGACGTCCCCCGGGTTACGTCCTAGACGTCCTGGCCGTTGCCGCCGCCCGCGGACTCCTTGATGCCCTTGGTGATGTCGTCGATCACGGACTGCTTGGGCGCGTCGGCGCCGACGTCGATGCCGAAGCGCACGACGACGAGCTGCTTGGCGTTGGCGGGCGCCGGGAAGACCAGCGACTCGACGTAGCCGTCGGCGCCCTTGCTGGTGACGACCTTCCAGCGGACCGCGTAGCCCTTCTGCCCCGCCACGGTGACGGCCTTCGAGGACAGCTCCTCGTGCGAGGTGATCTTGCCGTAGCTCTTGCCGCCGTAGGCCTCCTCGGCGTTCTTGGAGATGTCCTCCTTGGCCGCGGCCTCGACGGTGGTGGCCTTGAGCTCCAGGGCGAGCGCCGGAGCCGAGTAGGCGCCGCCGCGCGTGCAGGTCGCCGAGGAGTCACCCGGGCACTTGTAGGAGTCCTTGGACGTCACCTGGGCGCCCACCTGGATGGTCGAACCGCTCCAGTCGTCCGGCACGGGGAGGCTGATGCCGTTGACCGGGTCGGCGGCGAAGCCGTCCTCGGACTGCTGCGGCTGCGGGACCCCGCTCTCGCCGCCGTCCTGCCCGCCGGGACCGCCCTGGCCACCGCCGTTCTGGCCGCCGCCGTCCTGGCCCTGCGGTCCGCCCGGCAGCGACGGCGTCGGCCGGGCGTCGCTCTGCCCGGTGCTGTCGGAGTTGTCGTCGGCCGTCAGCGCGTACACACCGCCGCCGATGCCCGCGAGGACCGCGATGGCGGCGGCCACGGCTATCGCCGTACGCACTCCGCGCCGGGGCCCGCCCGGCTTCGCGCCCCCGTACGGGGTGCCCGGCGGGTACGCCGGAGGTCCCCATGCGGCGGCCGACTCCGCGGGGCGGGTCTGGTCCGTCCATGTACTGCCGTCCCACCAGCGCTGCGTGGCGGGACCGTCACTTGTCTGCCCGGGGTCGGGATACCAGCCGGGGGGAGTCGCCTGCGTCATGTGCCCACCGTATGAGGTGTGGGTGAAAGCCGTATGAGAGGACCCCGTTTCAGGTCACCTCAGCACCAGGCGCACCGGCTGTTGCGCACCTGCGCGGAGCTGGGGGAAGCCGTTCCGTCCCGGGGTGAGCGAGCCGAGGACGGCGGAGCGCCGGGCGCCGGTGCTCCTCGGATCGGTGCCCGGCAGCCCGTGCGCCGTCAGGAACCCGAGAACGGCGAAGGCGTACGCCTCCTTGGCCGCCGCGGGCAGCCCGAGACCGTCGGAGAGCCGCAGCGGCACTCCGCGCAGTTCCGCGCCCAGCATCGCCATGAGGACGGGATTGCGCGTCCCACCACCCGAGACGATCACTTCGGTGACGTGGGCCGACCCGCGGAGGCTCAGGCCGCGGACGGCGTCCGCCACCGTGTGGGCGGTGAGCCGGGTGAGGGTCGCGATCACGTCCTCGTCGGACAGCGGTGCACCCGCTTCGGCCGACGCGGCGAAGTCCGCGAGCGCCGCCAGCAGATAGCCCTCGTGGAACAGCTCCTTGCCGGTCGTCTTCGGCGCGGGCCGCGCGTAGTACGGCTCGTCGAGCAGCCGGCGCAGCAGCGGCTCGCGCACCGTGCCGCGGGCCGCCATGGCCCCGTCGGCGTCGAAGTCCCGGCCGGTGGAACGGCGTACCGCCGCGTCGATCAGCGCGCCCGCGGGGCCCGTGTCGAAGGCCGTGCCGTCGGGAGCGGTGACGTTGGCGATACCGCCGAGGTTCAGCGCGACCGGCGTGCCGGGCCTGCCGCGCAGCCACATGAGGTCGACCAGGCTCACCAGGGGCGCGCCCTGACCGCCCGCGGCGATGTCGCGCGGCCGGAAGTCGGCGACCACGGGCAGCCCGGTCGCCTCGGCGATCCAGGCGGGCTGCCCGATCTGCAGGGTGCCCCGCACCTGCCCCCCGTCGGTCCAGTGGAAGACGGTCTGGCCGTGCGAGGCAATCAACTCGGCCCGTCCGTCGCACAGTTCGCGCTGCGCGCGGACCGCCGCGGCGGCGAAGGCCTGTCCGACGAGGGTGTCCAGCCGGCACACCTCGGCGAGGGTGGTGGCCGCCGGGGGCAGCGCCGCCGCGAGGGCCTCGCGCAGACCGGGCTCGTACGCCTGCGTCACCATCCCCAGCGGCGTCAGCACCAGGTCCGACCCGTCGAGGTGCAGGTCGGCCGCCGCCGCGTCGATGGCGTCGTACGACGTGCCGGACATCAGACCGATCACCCGCACCCGCTCAACTCCCCCTCTCCGCCTGCTTGTTCCGTTCCCGTACGCGCTCGGCCCCGGCGTCCGCCCGGGTCTCACGGAGTGTCAGGAGGGCCAGTGCGCTCACCGCGCAGGTGGCCGCCGCGTAGTACGCCGGGATGTCCACGCTGCCCGTCCGCTCGATCGTCTCCGTGATGATGAGCCCCGCGCACCCGGAGAACACGGCATTGGACAGGGCGTAGGCGAGTCCCAGGCCCGTGTACCGCACGCTCGTCGGGAACATCTCCGAGAGCATCGCCGGTCCCGGGCCCGCCATCAGACCCACGATCGCCCCCGCGACGAACACGGCGGCGCCCTTCAGCGCGGTCGAAGTGCCGCCGTCCTGCAGCAGGTTGAGCAGCGGGACGGCCAGCACGGTGACCAGCAGCGCGCCCGTGAGCATCACCGGCCGACGGCCGATCCGGTCGCTCAGCAGGCCCGCCGGGATGATCGTGGCCGCGAAACCCAGGTTGGCGAGAACCGTGGCCACCAGTGCCTGCTGGAAGGTGGCGTTCAGCGAGCTCTGCAGATAGGAGGGGAGCACGACGAGGAAGGTGTACCCGGCGGCGGCCCAGCCCATGACACGCCCGGCGCCCAGCGCGATGGCCCTCGCCACCTCACGTGCCGGGGGCCGCACGGGCCGCCGGTCCTCCCCGTCGGCCCGTTCCTCATGTGCTCGAAGGCTCCGGCCTGCCTGGAGGGCCTGAAAAGAAGGTGTCTCGTCGAGGCGCAGGCGCAGCCACAACGCCCCCAGTCCCATCGGCAGCGTCAGCAGGAACGGCAGCCGCCAGCCCCAGGAGTTCAGCTGTGCCCCGGTGAGCAGGGTCGCGAGGAGCGCCGCGGCCCCCGCCCCGCCCAGCAGCCCGAGCGCCACCGTGAACGACTGCCACGCCCCGTACAGCCCCCGTCTGCCCGGAGGCGCGAACTCCGTCATCACCGACACCGCCCCGCCGAACTCCCCGCCCGCGGACAGTCCTTGGACCACCCGCAGGAGAGTGAGCAGCCAGGGGGCCAGGGCGCCCGCCGTGGCGTACGTGGGCAGCACGCCGATCAGGGTCGTGGCGGCCGTCATCAGGACGATGACCAGGATCAGCACGGGACGGCGGCCGATGCGGTCGCCGAGGCGGCCGAACAGCGCGGCGCCGACGGGCCGGAAGAAGAACGCGAGCGCGAACGACGCGTACGTCCTGACCAGTGCCTCGGCCTCGGAGCCGCCCTCCGGGGTGAAGAACCGGGCCGCGACGACCGTCGCGAAATAGCCGTACACACCGAACTCGTACCACTCGATGAAGTTGCCGACCGACCCCGCGACCAGCGCTCTTCGGGAACGCCCGGGCCGGTCGGTCCCTAGGCCCGCGCGGTGCGCCGGGGCACCCATACCGTTCCTCCCGCACTGGGCGTGCTGACATTGCTGAAAGTTAGTTTCAGTTTGCGGTTGCTGACAGTCAATAACTTTCACCCGCGCCGGTCGGCGGGCAGGTCCGTCGACTCGCGTCCCCGGCCGTCACCCATGACGGCAACAGGTGTCCCGACCAGGCTCCATCGCGCCTTCCGGAGGACTAGGCTCGAAGTCTGCACGTCGTTGGGCCGACCTGGGGAGGTAGCGGGATGACGGAGGTACGGCCGGGTGCGGCCGCCTCGGCACCGCTCTGGGAGCGCGACGCGGAACTCGCCGCGGTCACGGAGGCCGTCGACGCCCTGTGCGCCGGCTCCGCCGCAGGCAGTGTGCTGGTGTTCACGGGCGAGGCGGGCATCGGCAAGACCGCGCTGCTGGCTCAGGTCCGCACCCTCGCGGAGGGCCGCTGCACGGTCTGGTCGGCCCGCGGCGGCGAGACCATCACGTCGGTTCCGTTCAATGTCGTGCGCCAGTTGCTCCAGCCCGCGCTCGTGGCGCTCATGCCGGACGAGGCACGCGAGTACTTCGGCGACTGGTACGACATCGCCGGACCCGCACTGGGCATAGCCGAACCGGGCGCACGCCAGGCGGACCCGCAGGGCGTGTGCGACGGACTCGTCGCCGCCGTCCGCAGGCTCGCCCGCCGCGAGTGGCCCCTGGTACTGCTCATCGACGACGCCCACTGGGCCGACCAGGAGACCCTGCACTGGCTGGCGGCCTTCGCCGAGCGCCTCGACGACCTGCCCGTCCTCGTCGTGGTGGCCCGCCGCCCCGGGGACGCCACCGGTGAGAGCGCCCGCCACCTCGACACGCTCGACGCGCTGTCCCGCCCGATGCCCAGCCTGCGCGCCCTGACCCCGGAGGCCACGGCCGGACTCACCCGCGCCACGCTCGGCGCCCACGCCGACGCCCCGTTCTGCCGCGAGGTCTGGGCGGTCACCGGCGGCAACCCCTACGACAGCGTGGAACTGCTCGCGAAGGTCCAGGACAGCGAACTGGAACCCGTGGAGGACTCGGCCGCCGAACTGCGCGTACTGAACCGCGCGGCGCGCGGGCGCGGACTGGTCGACCGGCTGGAAGGGCTCGGCGTCGACGCCACGAAGTTCGCCTGGGCCGCCGCCATCCTCGGCACACAGATCTCCGTGGACCTCGCGGCCGAACTGGCCGGAATGCAAAGGGAGGACGCCGAGCGCTGTGCCGTGCGGCTGAGCGCGGCCCGCATCCTCACCGAGGCCGACCGGGCGCCCGGCCAACTGGGCGACGGAGAGCTGGAGTTCGTCCATCCGCTCATCGCCACCGCCGTCTACCGCTCGATCCCCGACGCGCTGCGCACCGCGATGCACGGCGTGGCCGCCGCGGTCGTCACCGCGTCGGGCCTCGGCGCCGCCGCGGCCTCCCGCCACCTCCTGGAGGTGCATCCGGACGACGACCCCGAACTCGTCGAGCAGATGCGCGAGGCGGCCGGTGAACACCTCGCCGTCGGCGCCCCGGACGCGGCCCGCCGCTGCCTGGAGCGCGCCCTGCTGGAACCGCCGCTCCCGGAGGTCCACGCGCGCGTGCTCTACGAACTGGGCTGCGCCACGCTCCTGACCTCACCCGCGACCACCATCGGCCATCTGCGCCAGGCGCTCACGGTGCACGGCCTGGAGGAGGAACTGCGGGTCGACGCGGTCTGCCGGCTGTCCTCGGCGCTCGTCCACAACGACCAGCTGGAGGAGGCCGTCGCGGTCGTCGACGCGGAGGCCGACCGGCTCGCACCAGGTCCCGCGCGGATGCGGCTGCAGGCCGTGCACTACATGTGGGAGGGCATCCACGCCGGCGAGGAGGACGCGCCGGGGCGCTCCCGCCGGCTCGCCCAGCTGGCCAAACCGCTCACCGGCCGCGACAACTCCGAACGCGCCGTGCTCATCCTGCGGGCCTTCGACGCCATGACCCGCGGCGAGAACGCGGAGGAGGTCGCCGAGCTCTGCGACCGCTCGCTCGTCAACGGCCGGCTCGCGCCCGGTCTCGGCTGGACCGACACCGAGTGGAGCTTCGAGCTCCTCATGATGCTCGGCATCTCCTACACCTACGCGGACCGGCTCGACCGCGCCGAGAGCCTCTTCACCGAGGCCAAGCGGTCGTACGAGTCCGCCGGCTGGAGCGGTGGCCATCTGGCCCTCTCGCACGCCTTCGGCGGATACGTGCTCCGCAGGCGCGGACGCCTCAAGGAGGCGGACGAGTCACTGCGCGAGGCGCTGCGGCTCGCGGACCGGGTGGGCCGCGGACTGCCCATGCACTGGTCCGCGGCGTGCATGCTCATCGACACGCTGCTCGCCCGCGGGCATGTCGGCGAGGCCGAGGAGATCGCCGAGCGGTACTCCTTCGAGCCGCCGCACCCGTCGACGATCGTCCTGCCGGACACCCACTCGATAAGGGGCCGGCTGCTCATCGCCACCGGTCGCGTCGAGGAGGGCGTGAACGAGCTGGAGACCGCGGAGAAGATGTCCGAGGCCCGCGGCGGTCACAACACGGTGATGGCTCCCTGGGCGGGCGACCTCGCCCGGACCCTCGCGGTCGAGGACCCGCGCCGTGCCGCGGAGGTGGCCGCGGACGCCCGCGTCCAGGCTGAGCGCTTCGGCACCGATACGGCCATCGGGGAGGCCCTGCGGTGCGCTGCCGCGCTGGAGACGGGCCAGCGGTCGGTCGCGCTCTACGCGCAGGCCGTCACGTACCTGGAGGCGTCCCCGTGCGCGTACGAGCACGCCGCGGCCCGCGTCGAATACGGCATCGCATCCCGCTCCCGCACGGAGATCACCAGGGCCCTGACCCTGGCCGAATCCTGCGGAGCGGACGGCTTGGTGACCCGAGCCCGCGACGCCTTGACCGCAACCCCGTAAGGGGCGCGGGGAACGGCGCGCTCAGCCACGACGTGCCTGCAGGCGGCATGCGGGCTGTCGGGGCAGGGCGGGTCCGGCTTTTGGCTGCGGCTGCGTGGGGGCGGGCCGCGCAGTTC
>NZ_JBHWZP010000342.1:0-9566 GCF_042728395.1 Streptomyces sp. NPDC060205 | reverse complement strand
CGTCAGGGGCGCGGGGAACGGCGCGGCCCGCCCCCACCGGGCCGCAGCCGACACACGACCGATCACCCCCCAAGGGGCGCGGGGAACGGCGCAGGAAGCAGCGTGGGGCGGCCAGTCAGTCCGCGTCCCCCCGCTCCACGCAGAACTCGTTCCCCTCAGGGTCCGCCAGGAGGAACCAGCCGCCCCCGTCCGGACGCGTCCGGTCCGCTATCAGGGTCGCGCCGAGCGCAAGCGCCCGCTCGGCCTCCGCCGCCCGCGTACGCCCCGTCGGCCGCAGGTCGAAGTGGATGCGGTTCTTGGCCGTCTTGCCCTCCGGGACGCGGACGAACAGCAGCCGCGGACCTCCGTCGGGGTCCGCGATCAGCGCCTCCGGATCACCCGGCTTGTCGTCGTCGGCCAGCGGCCGGCCCAGCAGTTCGCTCCAGAACATGCCGAGGTCGTAGGGATCGCCCGTGCAGTCGAACGTGATGCTGTGAATGGTGGGGTTCGTCATGGCGGGGAGCTTCGCCGATGCCCAGGGGGAAGTCGAATCGTTTTCGCTTCCGCGGGCCCGCACCGTGAACCCGGCGAAGCCGTTCATCCGTTGGGGCGGAAGTGATCCAAGCCGGGCCGGGACAACGACGCGGCCCGCCAGGGTGGGCCCAGGAGAGCACCCCCCAGGAGGTCACCGCATGCCCCCCACCACACCGGACTTCGGCCCGGGTATCGACGACTACGCACCCCACGAGGGGCAGCGGCACTGCGACCCGGACGCGAAGCCGGGCCTCCTCGCCTTCCGCGACCTGGTCCTCGACGCCTGTCCCGGCACCCGGAGCCTGGGCATCAGCAGGGAGTGCGGCAGGCCGGGGGTCAGCGAGCACAAGGAGGGCAGGGCCTGGGACTGGGGGGTCGACGCCGACGGCCAGTCCGCCATCGCCGACGACCTCATCGGCTGGCTGCTCGCCACCGACCGGCACGGCAACCGCCACGCCCTCGCCCGCCGCTTCGGAATCATGTACATGATCTGGAACCGGCGGATCTGGCAGGCCGCCCGCGCGGACGCCGGCTGGACCCCGTACACCGGTGCCAGCCCGCACACCGACCACGTCCACTTCAGTTTCGGCTGGGCGGGAGCGCGCAAGGAGACCACCTGGTGGACCGGGCGCGGGACGGCCACCCCGCAGGTCGGGGTCGGGCTCCCCTCCGTCGTGGACCACGGCTCGGGCATGGTCGTGTCCGGGGTCGACGGGACGGGCGACGTGGCGCACCGCTGGCAGAACCGGGCGGGCGGCGCGTGGTCGGCGTGGACGCCACTGGGCCGTCCGTCCTCCGGAGCGGTGGGCCGTCCGTGGGCGCTGGTGGGCCGCTACGGCAAGCTCGCGGTGTTCGTACGGGGCACCGACGGGACGCTGTGGCACACCTGGCAGTCGGAGGCGGGCGCGTGGGCGCCGGAGTGGGTGTCCCTGGGCGGACACCTCGCCAGTGATCCGGCGGTGGTGCTCAGCCCCAACGGCGCGTTGTCGGTGTTCGCCCGGGACCCCGAGGGCCGTATCACCCACACCTGGCAGCGCGGCCCCGAGCAGGGTTACGGCTGGCACGGCTCCTGGGCCGACATGGGCGGCGCCGCACAGGGACGTCCCGTAGTCCTCGTGGGCCGCGACGGGGGCATGGTCCTCTTCGCACGCGGCACCGACAACGCCCTCCACCACCGCTGGCAGACCGGCACCGGCGGCCCCTGGTCCGACTGGAACCCCCTCGGCGGACAGCTCACCAGCGACCCGGCCGTGGTGCTCAGCCCCAACGGCGCGTTGTCGGTGTTCGCCCGGGACCCCGAGGGACGTATCACCCACACCTGGCAGCGCGGCCCCGAACACGGCCACGCGTGGAACGACAGCTGGGCCGACATGGGCGGCGCCGCACAAGGCCGCCCCACCGTCCTCGTCGGCCGCGACGGCGGCATGGTCCTCTTCGCCCGCGGCACCGACAACGCCCTCCACCACCGCTGGCAGACCGGCACCGGCGGCCCCTGGTCCGACTGGAACCCCCTGGGCGGACAGCTCACCAGCGACCCGGCCGTCGTCCTCAACCCCAGCGGCGATCTCTCCGTCTTCGGACGGGACGCGCGAGGCCGGGTCACCCACACCTGGCAGCGCGGCCCCGAACACGGCCATGCCTGGAACGACACGTGGGCCGACATGGAGGGCAGCCTCGCCGCCGATCCCGAGGCGCCCGCGGTCACCGGCGTACTCGCGTCTCCCCGTACCCCGGTCCAGGACCGAGCCGCCCCGGCGGCCGCCCGCCCCGCCCCGTGACCGTCCGCTCAAGGATCAGGAGCCCCAGGATGGCGTGCCACATCCCGCCCCACCACGATCTCGAAGTGACCAAGGCCGTCTATCTCGTGGGCCGCGAACTACAGGTCTCGGACAAGGTGATGCTCGCCGGGTTCGAGGCCGGCTGGGTCGAGTCGCACATGAACAACCTCGACTGCGGCGACCGTGACTCCCTCGGCGTCTTCCAGCAACGCCCCAGCCAGGGCTGGGGAACCCCGGAGGAGATCCGCCACGTGCCGTACGCGGCCCGGCAGTTCTTCGTGCGCGCGGTACGGGTCGAGGAGCAGTCGCCGCAGCTCACCGCGGGGCAGACGGCCCAGAAGGTGCAGCGCTCGGCCTTCCCGGAGCGGTACGACCAGGCCGAGGACAAGGCCCGCGCCCTCCTCGACGAGGCGAGAAAGGCCACAGGCACGCCCTCCCTGCCGGCCCCGCGCGTCAGCACCGGGGTTCCGTCGGTGGTGGACCACGGCTCGGGGATGGCCGTCTTCGGCGTCGACGACACGGGCGAGGTCGTCCACCGCTGGCAGAACGAGCCCGGCGGCCCCTGGTCGGGCTGAACTGCTCCGTCCTCAAACGCCGGACGGGCTGAAAGGTTGCCTTTCAGCCCGTCTGGGGGCACCTCCCAGCGGTAGCTGGGGGAGCTTGAGGACCGGGGGTTCGGGGGCAGCGCCCCCGAGTACCTACTCCCCTTCCTTCTCCAGCGCCGCCAGCGCCGGGTCCAGCACGATGTCCTCCGCGCGGGCCTCCGTCGTCGGGTCCTCCGGGAAGTGGCAGGCCGTCAGGTGGTTCTCACGGTTGCCGGAGATCTGCACGAGCGGCGGCTCGGTCGTCGCGCACTTGTCCTGCGCCTTCCAGCAGCGCGTACGGAAGCGGCAGCCGGACGGCGGGTGGATCGGCGAGGGGACGTCTCCAGAGAGCCGGATCCGCTCCCGGTCCTCGGTCTCGTCGTCGAGGGCGACCTCGGGGACGGCCGACAGCAGGGCGTGCGTGTACGGGTGACGGGGCCGGTTGTAGATGGAGTCGCGGTCGCCGACCTCCACCACCTTGCCCAGGTACATCACCGCGAGGCGCTGCGAGAAGTGCCGGACGATCGCCAGGTCGTGGGCGATGAAGAGGAAGGCGATGCCCATCTCTTCCTGGACCTTCTGCAGCAGGTTGACGACCTGTGCCTGGATCGACACGTCCAGGGCCGACACCGGCTCGTCCGCGACGATCAGCTTCGGGTTCAGGGACAGCGCGCGGGCCACACCGATGCGCTGGCGCTGACCGCCGGAGAACTCGTGCGGGAAGCGGTTGTAGTGCTCGGGGTTGAGCCCGACCAGCTCCAGCAGCTCACGGACGCGGTTCTCGACGCCGCCCTTCGGGTTGATCCCGTTGACCTCCATCGGCGACTTGATGATGGTGCCGACGGTCTGCCGCGGGTTCAGCGAGGAGTACGGGTCCTGGAAGATCATCTGGATCTCGGACCGTACGGGCGCCATCTGCCGGCGCGAGGCGTGCGTGATGTCCTGGCCCGCGTAGGTGACCTTGCCGGCCGTCGGCTCCAGGAGCCGGGTGATGAGCCGGCCGGTCGTCGACTTGCCGCAGCCGGACTCGCCGACCAGGCCGACGCTCTCGCCGACCCCGACGGTCAGGTCGACCCCGTCGACGGCCTGCACGGCTCCGACCTTGCGCTTGATCGGGAAGCCGCCGTAGATCGGGAAGTGCTTCGTCAGGCCCTCGACGGAGAGCAGCGTCTCGGCGGCCCCGTCCACCGGGCCCTGCGGCTTCGGCAGGGTGAGTTTGTCGCTCATGAGTCGTTCTCCCTAGCCCAGCCGGGGCTTGATCTGCTCGATGAAAAAGGTCGACTTCTGCGCGTCGTCCAGGTGACAGGCCGCGCCGCGGCCCGCGGGCAGGTCCGGCCGCTCGCCGGAGCAGCGGTTGCCGGAGACCTCGGACGTGAAGCCGCACCGGGGGTGGAACGGGCAGCCCGACGGCGGGTTCAGCAGGCTGGGCGGGGACCCCGGGATCGGGGTGAGCGCCTGCGCCGTGTCACCGCCGAGTCGAGGCATGGAGCTCAGCAGGCCCCAGGTGTACGGGTGCTGGGGGGCGCGCAGTACCTCGCGGACGCTGCCGCGTTCCACGGCCCGGCCCGAGTACATCACCAGCAGGTCGTCGGCCATCTTGGAGATGACGCCGAGGTCGTGGGTGATGAAGATGATCGCCGAGCCGAACTCCTGCTGGAGGTCCTTGAGCAGGTCCAGGATCTGGGCCTGCACGGTCACGTCCAGGGCCGTGGTCGGCTCGTCCGCGATGAGCAGGTCCGGGTTGCAGATCAGCGACATCGCGATCATCGCGCGCTGGCGCATACCGCCGGAGAACTGGTGCGGGTAGTCCTCGAAGCGCAGCGCGGGCTGCGGGATGCCGACCTTGTCGAGCATCTCGATGGCGCGCAGCTTCGCCTCCCGCTTGGAGGCGCCCGTGTGCTTGATGAAGGGCTCCGCGATCTGCCGGCCCACCGTGTAGTACGGCGAGAGCGCGGTCAGCGGGTCCTGGAAGATCATCGCGACCTTGTTGCCGCGGAGCTTCTCCATCTCCTTCTCGGTCGCGGTGACCAGTTCCTTGCCGTCGAGGACGATCTCGCCCTCGACGGTGGCGGTCTTGGGGTTGTGCAGTCCGAGGACGGTCAGGTTGGTGACGGACTTGCCCGATCCCGACTCCCCCACGATGCCGAGCGTCTTGCCGCGCTCGACGTCGAAGGAGAGCCCGTCGACGGCCTTCACGATGCCGTCCTCTGTGGAGAACCGCACCCGCAGGTCGCGGACCGAGAGGAAGGCCTCCGGCCCGCTCGGGGCCCTCTCGCCTTCGGTCTTGGTCAGTGTGGTCACGGTATTTCTCCTAGGCGAGGCGCACGCGCGGGTCGATGTAGGCGTAGGCGAGGTCCACGACGATGTTCAGGATCAGGATGAAGAAGGCGCCGAACAGCATGACGCCCATCGTCAGCGGAAGGTCCTTGGTCAGCGAGCCCTCGACCGCGAGACGCCCGATTCCGGCGAGGTCGAAGGTGAACTCGGTGACCACGGCGCCGGACAGGAGCGCGCTGAGGTCCATGCCGATGATCGTGACGATCGGGATGAGTGAACCGCGCCAGGCGTAGCGGAAGAAGACGTATCCCTGCCGCATGCCCTTGGCGCGCGCGGTTCTGACGTGCTCCTCCTGGAGCTGCTCGATCATCGTCGAGCGTGCCATACGCGTGTACTGGGCGGTGAAGATGGTGGCCATCACGGCCCAGGGGATCAGCATGCCCATGAACCAGCTGCCCGGGTTGTCCGTGAAGGACACGTACTTGGGGCTCTCCAGCCAGCCGGTGTTGTAGACGAGGAGGCTGAGGACGATGGGGCCCAGGAAGTAGATCTGGAACGAGCTGAGCACCATCGAGGAACCGCTGACGATCTTGTCGAGGGCGGTACCGCGCTTCCAGGCCGCCATCAGACCCGTACCGAGGCCGAACAGCAGGAAGATCACCAGGCCGCCGATGGTCAGCGAGAGCGTCAGCGGGAAGCGGTCCATGATGGAGTCCCACACGAAGTCGCCGCTGTCGAACGAGACACCCAGGCACGGGGCGGCGCAGTGTCCCTGCGGGAAGTCCCGGCCGGACACGATGCCCATCATGAATTCCCAGAACTGGGTGGTGATGGGCTTGTCCAGGCCGAGGTTCTCGCGGATGACCGCGATGTTCTCGGGGGAGCAGTTCTTGCCGCAGGACAGCTGCGCGAAGTCCTGGGGGATCGTATAGAACAGGAAGAACGTGAAGGCGCCGATCAGGAACATGATCACGACGGCGCCGCTCAGCCTGCGGATGAGGAACTGAAGCATGGCGGGTGGGTGCTCTCTTCGAAACGCGGCGGCAGGAGGGGGATACCGACCGCGGGGGTGCGCTCCGCCTGGCGCACACCCCCGCGGATCAGCCGAGCATGGGTGTTACGGCTGCTTCAGGAACAGGTCGTTGATGTCGATGTAGCTCGACTCCGTGCTGAAGCGGGCGCCACCGATGTTCGAACCGTAGAGCTGCATCTGCTTCGAGTAGTAGACCGGGGCGCTGGGGTTGGTGTCCTCCACGATGGCGTGGTGGGCCTCTTCCCAGGTCTTGGCGGCCTGCTCGGGCTCCTCGGTCACGGCCTTCTTGATGAGGTCGTTGACCTTCGGGTCGTCGATGTGCGAGTAGTTCGGCGCGCCGTCGGCGACGAGGTCACCGTCGTAGACGGGGGTGATGACGGTGGACGGCGACGGCCAGTCCTGGCCCCAGCCGGTCATGTACAGGTCGTACGGGTTCTTGAGCTTGCCGACCTGCTCGTAGAAGGTCGCGCGGTCGATCTCCTTGGCCTGGACATCGAAGCCGAGCTTGTTCAGCGCGTCCTTGATGATGACCATCTGGGCCTGGCCGCGCGGGGTGTTGGAGTAGGCGTAGCTGAGCTTGGTGCCCTCCTTGAAGCCCGCTTCCTTCAGCAGCTCCTTGGCCTTCGCCGGGTCACCGTTGGGCTTCTTCAGCTTGCCGAACGGGTCGTACTTCGGGTCGAAGCCGGGCAGGGTCGGGGCCAGCAGACCACCCGCGACCTCACCGCCGTACCGGCCGCCGTCCGCCTGCACCATGGACTGGTTCGGGATCGCGTAGGTGATCGCGTCCCGGATCTTCTTGTCCTTCATCTTGGCGCTGTCGAGGTTGAAGCTCAGGGCCCAGACGTAGACCTGGTAGCCCTGGATGGTGCGCTTCTTCGCGTCGGCGTTGCCGATGACCGTCGACAGCTGCGCCGGGTCCACCGAGTCGGTGAACTGGATGGCGTTCCTGGCCTCGCCCTTGTCGGCGATCAGACGCTTGGTCTGGCTGGCCTGGTCGATGGTGTTGGTGAAGTTGTAGCCGTCGACGTACTGGTGGCGCACCGAGTCCGTCTTCTCGTCCCACTGGTCGTTCTTGACCAGCTTGAGGGACTTGCCGGCCTTGTACTCGGCGATCTTGTACGGGCCGAGGGAGGCGGGGGCCTTGTCGTACTTCTCCTTCGTGTCCTGCTTCTCGGGCACGATGGCGTAACCGGCCATGGCCAGGGCCTGCGGGAGGTCCGGCTGGGCGGTCTTGAAGTGGAAGACGACCGTTTTGTCGTCCGGCGTCTCAAGGACCGAGTCCGGCAGGTGCTTGCCCTTGTACGGGCCGTCAGGCAGCGCCTTGCGGTAGTCGGAGCCGGAGAGCCAGCTCTGGACGTACGTCGGACCGTCGAAGATCACCTTCGAGTACTGCCGCTCGATGGTGTGCCGGACGTCGGCGGACGTGATGACGTTGCCGTCCTCGTCCTTGATGTCGTCCTTCAGGGTGTACGTCCAGGTCTTGCCGCCCTCGGACGACTTGCCGGAGTCGGTGGCGACGTCACCGACGACGGTCAGGTTGCCCTTCTCGTCCTCCTGGAAGTTCGTCAGACCGCGGTGGATCAGGTTCGCGAACTGGCCGGCGTCACTGACGTAGATCTGACCCGGGTCCATGTGGGACAGGTCGGACTGCTGGTAGACGTTGATCGTGCCACCGGACTTGGCCCCGGCCACCGCCTCGGCCGGACCGGTCGACGCCTGGGCGTCGCCGTAGGCGACAGGCTTCGACTGCGCCTTGGCGTCCTCCTTGGACTTGGAGTCGTCCTTGCCGCTGTCCTTGCCGCTGTCACTGCAGCCGGTCAGTGCCAGCGACCCCGCCGCGACGGCGACGGTTATGGCGCGGACGGTGCGCATTCTTATCGGGTTCATGATGCCGATGACCTACCTGTCGATAGTTGTCCACGAGTGCTGCCTGACGGTCCGGACGAGCCGGAACGGGGGTGGCAGCCCCCCCACCACCAATGGACGTTTAGCGTCCGGTCTTGGGGTCGAATGCGTCCCGGACGGAGTCGCCGAGAAGATTGAAGGCGAGCACGAAGACCACCATCGCGATGCCCGGGAAGAACATGAACATCGGGTCCTGCTCGTAGATCCCGGCGCCGATGGCGAACATCCGGCCCCAGTCGGGCGTCGGCTCGACGAAGCCCACACCCACGTAGCTGAGGAAGGCGATCGACAGGATCGAGCTGGGCAGCATGTACGTGCCCTGCACCAGGATCGGCGTGACGATGTTCGGGAGGATCTCCTTGCGCACGATACGCGCCGGAGAGGCGCCCGAGACCTTCGCCGCCTCCACGAACTCCCGCTCCCGCAGGGAGAGTACGGAGCTGCGCACCAGACGGGCCATGCCCATCCAGCCGAGGAACCACATCACCAGGATGATCGCCACCGCACGCAGATAGGTGGGGGTCTCGTCCGTCGGCGAGACGAACATCGCGGTGACCACCGGCATGAAGGCGATGAAGAACAGCTGCTGCGGGAAGGCCAGGAAGAAGTCGGTGATCCGGCCCAGCCAGTAGTCGACCTTGCCGCCGAAGTAGCCGCTGATCATGCCGAGGACGACGCCCGTCACCACGCTGAACAGCGTGACGAGCACGGCCATGTAGAGCGAGGTGCGCATGCCGTACAGCAGCATGGTGAACACGTCGCGGCCCAGCTTGGGCTCGACGCCGAACCAGAAGTCGGAGGACATGCCGCCGAAGGAACCGGTCGGCATGGCGAAGTCGTCGAGCAGGAACGGGTAGTCGGGCTCCTGCGCGTACAGCGTGTAGGGGTCCTTGCCGTACAGGGACGAGATGACCGGGGCGAGGGCGGCGACCGCGAAGAAAAAAATCACCACGCACGCGGAGATGACTCCGGTACGGTCTCGCTTGAAGCGATGCCACATCAACTGCCCGGGGGAACGGCCTTCGAGCTGCTCGGCCTCGGCGGGCTCGGCGTTCGGCGCGAGCTCGGGGTCCAAGGCCGCCGACGGCCCGGAGCCCTCGGCCTTGGTTGGACTGGTCATCTTTGTTCTTCCCCCGGGGGATGGAGAGTTGAGCGCAGCACAGATACCGGCAGGTTCTGTGGTTTCAGGGAACTTTCACCAAGTGGGTCAACGCGCGTCAAGGGCGGAAGACATAGGGATCTCCCTACCGTCGAAATTTTGAGCAAAAATTGCAGAGAATGACACCTACGCGCGCTTGACAGGTGAGACAAGATTCCGGCCAATCGGGCATCTGCTGTGAAAATTTCGTTTACGTGTCCGAAACTTGATTGGGCATTGACCGATATGCGAACGCCGCCGCACCCTTTCCGCCGTTGTCCGAACTGAACCGTTTTCCGGCCTGCGGGCACGGCGGGAATCCGGGTACGCCGAAGGCC
>NZ_JBHWZP010000341.1:8760-9610 GCF_042728395.1 Streptomyces sp. NPDC060205 | reverse complement strand
GTCGGTTGAGGGGTCGGCTGACGTTGACGCGTTCGGCGCGCAGCCCCATCACCACGGCGACCTCCTGCTTGAGGAAGTCGAGCAACTCGCTGTCGGGAGTGGCGTGTCCGGGAGCGGGGGCCTGCGATACGGGCTGGGCATCAGCAGCCGCGGGCTCCGGGACGGCTGTAGGAGCGACCGGTGCCGGGGCTGGTGCAGCAGCCTTCTGCACGGGTGCGGCATGTGCCGTGGGAGGCGCCGTGGCGCTGTCCGGTGCGGTGGCCGCCGTGGTGTTGGTGGAGTTGAGTTCGGTGGCCAGGGCTTGGGCGACGGTGGTGACGGTGCCGTCCTTGAGGAGCTGGACCATGGGGAGTTTGATCTGGTAGCGGCGTTGGATGCGGTTGCGCAGTTCGACGGCCATGAGGGAGTCCATGCCGAGTCGGTTGAGGGGTCGGCTGACGTTGACGCGTTCGGCGCGCAGCCCCATCACCACGGCAACTTCCTGCTTGAGGAAGTTGAGCAACTCGCTGTCGGTCGTCGTGTGCGTGGAGGCCGGGGCCTGCGGTGCGGGCTGGGCCGCAGTCAGGGGCTTCGGGACAGATGCAGGAGCCGCTGGTGCCGGGGCCGGAGTGGGCGCCTCCTGCACCGGTGTGCTGTGGGGCGCGACGGTTTCCGCAGCGCTGTCCGGTGTGGTCGTCGCCGTGGTGTGGGTGGAGTTGAGTTCGGTGGCCAGGGCTTGGGCGACGGTGGTGACGGTGCCGTCCTTGAGGAGTTGCACCATGGGGAGTTTGATCTGGTAGCGGCGTTGGATGCGGTTGCGCAGTTCGACGGCCATGAGGGAGTCCATGCCGAGTCGGTTGAGGGGTCGGCT
>NZ_JBHWZP010000341.1:0-8661 GCF_042728395.1 Streptomyces sp. NPDC060205 | reverse complement strand
TGACGTTGACGCGTTCGGCGCGCAGCCCCATCACCACGGCTACTTCCTGCTTGAGGAAGTCGAGCAATTCAGCGCTGGGCACAGCCTGGCCGGAAGCCGGGGCCTGTGACGCGGTCCGAGCAGTGACAACGGGCTCCGGGACGGCGGCAGGAGCGACCGGTGCCGGGTCCGACGCGGCCTGGTGCTGCACGGCGGGATCGGCAACCTGGGGCGGTGCGACGGGCTCGACGATCCGCTCCTCACGGACGGGGACCTGGCGCCCGGACTGGCCGCCACTGGTCAGATGCTGCAGCAGCGGAGCTGTCGCGGCAGCCGGATACGCACGGGCCCACGCGGGCCAGTCGGCCGGCAGCACCGCGGTCTGCAGTCTGCCCTCGGCCAGGATCCGGCCCAGCAGCGCCAGTCCGTCAGCCGGGCTGAAGGACGCCATGCCCTGCGGCAGCAGAGTGCGCTCGTCCTCCTCTTCCTTGCGGGCCACCATGCCGACGCTGTCCCAGAAACCCCAGTTGACGACCGTGGCGGGCAGCCCCTGGGCATGCCGGTGGTGGGCCAGCCCGTCGAGGAAGGCGTTGCCGGCCGCGTACCCGCCCAGCATCGGAGAACTGAGCAGGGCCGAACCGGAGGAGAACAGCACGAACGCCTCCACCGATTCCTCGCTCAGGATCCGGTGCAGGTTCCACGCTCCGGAGACCTTGGCCGCCAGCACCCGGTCCATCTCAGCGCTGCTCATGTCGCTGAGCGGGGTGTAGTCGATGACCCCGGCCGCGTGGAAGACACCACGTACGGGCGGCAGTCCGGTGCGGCGCCGCGTTTCGAGCATCGTCTGCATGGCCTGGGTGTCGGCGACGTCCACCGCTTCGTACGTCACGTGCACGCCGCGTTCGCGCAACTGCCTGAGTACGGCGACGGCTGCGGCCTGCGGGTGGTTCGCGTCCACCGCCGTGTCCCACGCCGGCAGCGCACTGCGACCGGTGAGCAGTAGGTGCCGGGCTCCCTGGTCGGCCAGCCACAGCGCGAGCTGTCCGCCGATGCCGCCTGCACCCCCGGTGAGCAAGTAGGTGCCGTCGGAATGCACGGTCACGGCCTGGCCCCGGGGGCCGCTCGCCGGTACGGAGGGCGTCTGCCCGAACGACAGGACGATCTTGCCGGTGTGGCGGGACTGGGCCATGAGCCGGAACGCGTCGGCGGCCTGGTCGGCGGGGAACTCCGTGTGCGGCAGGGGCTGCAGGTCGCCGCTGTCGACCAGTGCGGCCGCGGCGCGCAGGATGCGTCCGGCACGCTCCGGCGCGTTCTGGATCATGTGGACGACGTCGACGGCGTGGAAGGACAGATTCCGCGCGAAGGCGCCGAGGGGCAGCGGGTTGTCGTCGAGGATGTCGCGCTTGCTCAGTTCGAGGTAGTGCCCGTAGGGCGCCATCAGGGAGAGGTTGGCCGGGATGGCCTCGCCCGCCAGGGTGTTGAGGATGACGTCGAAGCCGTTCTCGCCGACGGCGGGGCGGAAGGTGTCGGCGAAGTCCAGGCTGCGCGAGTCGGCGACACGGTCCACGCCGAGCTTGGCGAGGAGTTGGCGCTTGGCGTCGCTTCCGGCGGTGGCGTAGATCCGGGCGCCCTTCCAGCGGGCGACGTTCAGGGCGGCAAGTCCGGTGCCGCCGGTGGCGGAGTGGATGAGGATCTTGTCGCCGCGGTCGATACGGGCGAGGTCGTGCAGCGCGTGGTAGGCGGTCAGGTAGGAGGCGGGCAGCGTCGCGGCCTGCGCCGAGGTGAGGCGGGCCGGCTTGGGAGCGGTCAGGCAGGCACGCGTGACGACTTCGCCGGCCAGGGAGCCGTCGGCGAAGGCGATGACCTCGTCACCGACGGCGACGTCCGTGACATCGCTGCCGGTCTCGGTGACGGTGCCCGCGCACTCCCAGCCGAGTGTCGGCGGCCGGTTGTCCTGTCCCGGGTACATGCCCAGGGCCAGCAGCACATCGCGGTAGTTGACGCCTGCGTGGGCGACCTGGATACGGACCTCGTCCGCGCCGAGGGAACGCGAGGGGACATCGAGCAGTTGCAGGTCGTCGATGACACCGGGTGCGGGCAGCGACAGTGCCTGCGGCGTGCGGGCGGCGGCGTCCGCCGGGCGCAGCCGGGCCGCAAGGCGCCGGCCGTCGCGCAGCGCGATCTGGTCCTCCTGGTCCGCGTGCAGCAGCAGCTGTGCCAAGGCGGGAATGCTGGCCGCGGACCGGTCGAGGTCGACCAGGCGCGGATGCAGCGCGGGGAGCTCGGCTGCCAGAGTGCGGCCCAGTCCCCAGAGCATGGCCTGGAGGGGGTGGCGTACCCGCTCCGTGCTGTCGGCGGCCTGGGCGAGCTGGGTGAGAAGCCACAGCGGCGGGTGGCCGAGCGACTCCTTCTCCAGGGCGTGCGTCAGGTGCAGGACGCTGTGTGTGGCCAGCACCTGGGCGCGGCGGATCTCGGTGGGCGTGGCGTCGAGACCGGCCTGGGCGTCCAGTGCCCACAGGTGGATGATGCCGTGGCAGGTGCCGTACCGGGCGACGTCGACCAGGACCTCGCGGTAGTGCCCGTCGTCGGACGGGTCGATGCGGTAGCGGTCGCCGCCTCCGGCCAGCTGCCCCGCGCTGGCGGTGACGGCCACCACGCGCTGTCCGCGGCCGGTCAGTTCCCGGACCAGGGCGCGCCCGGTGGAGCCGCTGTCGGTCAGCACCAGCCAGAAGCCGTCCGGATCGGCGGCGGACGTGCCGGGTGCGGGCAGGGGTGCCTGGTCCCAGGTGAGAGTGTGCAGCCAGGTGTCCCGGGCGTCGGCGTGTCCGGCCGGGATGGAGGGGGTGGGAGGCGGTGTCACGGAGTCCTTGGTGTGCGGGTCGAGCGGGGCGGGGGCGTGGCCGGCCAGGTACTGCAGGCGCAGGCCGCGCATCTGGGCGATCAGCGTGCCGTTGTCGGCGCGGATGTCGATGTCGGCGACGAAGGAGTCCTCGCGGGCGGACGGCAGCAGCCTGGCGTGGCTGAACAGCGAGGCGGGCGGCTGCTGGTAGAAGCGGACCTCGTCGATGCCGCCGAGGACGAAGACGCCTTCCTCACCGGGAACGGTCAGGGGGCGGGCGGCGGCCATGGAGTGGCCGCTCGCGTCCAGCAGCGCGGGGTGGAAGTGGTGGCGTGCGAGGCCCTCCACGAGCGGGGTGGGGCAGGTGAGCTGGGCGAGGACTTCACCGTCGGTGCGCCACAGTTCGGTGATGCCCTGGAAGGTGCCGTTCCACTGGTTGCCGCGTTCGGCGTTCCACGGGTAGAAGTCGTCGGCGTCCTGGTGCTGCGGCAGGCGGGCGCGGATCGACTGGAGCGGTTCGCCGGGCTGGGGTGCGTCGCCGGGCAGGGCGCGAGCGGTGGCCTCGGTGTTCAGGGTCCAGTCGTCGGCGTCCGCGTCCTGGCTGTCGATGCGGCAGTGCAGTGAGCCGTCGGGGTGGGGGGTGAGGGTGACCCGGACCTCGGGTGCGGGTCCCTCCTCGTCCAGGAAGAGGGCGCGGTGGTAGTGCACCTCGCTCAACGACAGTGCGCCGGTGCCCAGTTCGGTGCGCGCGGCGGCGTTGATCAGTTCCAGGTGGGCGGTGCCCGGCAGGATGATGGTGTCCTGGATGCAGTGATCGCGCAGGTAGGCGTTGTCGGTGAGCCGCAGAGGGCCCTGCCAGACGCGGGTGGTTCCCTCGGTGGGGACCGGTCGGCCCAGCAGCGGATGCGGGGGCTGCGCGGCGGGCTTGGGCTCGGCGGGTGCCGTGGCGGCGGGAGCTGCGGAGATGGGGGCCGGGCTGATCCAGTGGCGGGTGCGCTGCCACGGGTACGTCGGCAGCGGTACGTAGGTGCCGCCGGCGGTCAGCGCGCCGAGGTCGAGCTTGGCGCCGGCCGTGTGCAGGGCGGCGGCGAAGGTCAGCAGGGCGGTGCGTTCGTCGGAGTTGCGGCGCAGGCTGCCCACCGCGGTGGTGTCCGTACCGGTGGCGACACGGCTGGTCTCACGGATACCGGTCACGAGCAGCGGGTGGGGGCTGACCTCGACGAACACGGTGTTGCCCAGGCCGAGCTGGCCGCGGACGGCGCCGACGAAGTCGACCGGCTGGCGGATGTTGCGTACCCAGTAGTCGGCGTCCATGCCGGAGCCGTCGATCACTTCGTTCAGGAGGGTGGAGTGCAGCGGAATCCGGCCCGCGCGCGGGGTGAGATGGGACAGCTCCGCGAGCAGGTCGTCGCGGAGGGCGTCCATCTGCGGGCAGTGCGAGGCGAAGTCCACATTGACGCGACGGTTGTCGACACCGCGCTCGTCGAGGGCGGCCAGCACCTGCATGAGGGCGTCGACGTCGCCAGACAGCAGGGTGGACGTGGGGCTGTTGATGGCGGCGATCGCCACCTTGTCCTCGTGACCGGCCAGTGCGGCGGCGGTCTCGTCCGCGGGCAGGCCGACCCAGGCCATGGTGCCGCGCCCGGACAGGCGCTTGGCCAGGCGGCTGCGCCGGCAGATGACCGCTGCGGCATCCGGCAGCGACAGCGCCCCGGAGATGTAGGCGGCTGCGGACTCACCCATGCTGTGGCCGATGACCACATCCGGTTCGATGCCCCAGGACCTCCACAGTTCGGCCAGAGCGATCTCCATGGCCCACAGGGTGGGCTGGATGACGTCGAGCTGCTTGAGCCGCTCCTCGTCCGCCGAGCGCAGCAGTTCGATGACCGACCAGCCGGTCTCGGCCTTGATGGCTTCGTCGCAGGCCTGCATGGTCTGGTGGAAGACCGGTTCGGTGTCGAGGAGTTCGCGGCCCATGCCCGGCCACTGCGAGCCCTGGCCGGGGAAGACGAACGCGATCCGGGGAGAGGCTTCCGGGTCGGTGTAGTCGCTGAAGGACAGCCCCGGTTCGTTGTCGCCTTCGGCGAAGCCCCGCAGCACGGCGGCGGCCTCGGCGTGGCTGTCGGTGGCCAGCGCGAGCCGGGCGTCGTGGTGGGTGCGGCGCTGTGCTGCTGAGTGGCTGATGTCGCGCAGGGAGTGCCGGGCGCCGGGGCCTTCAAGGTGGTCGGCCATGGCGCGGGCGGTGTCGGCGAGGGCTTCGGGGCTCAGGGCGGACAGCACCAGCAACTCGCTGCGGGAGTCCGGCGTCGTGGCGTCGGCCGTGCGGGTGGCCGGCTCGGGTGCCGCTTCGAGGACGAGGTGGGCGTTGGTGCCGGAGAAGCCGAAGCTGGAGACCCCGGCGATGGCGGGCCGGTCCCGCTCGGGCAGCGGTGTGGCCTCGGTCGGCACGGTCAGCGGCAGGTTGTCCCAGTCCACGGCCGGGTTGGGGTTCTTCAGGTGCAGGTTGGGCGGGACCGTCTTGTTCTCCAGGCACAGCACGGCCTTGATGAGGCCGGCGATTCCGGCGGCTGCTTCGGCGTGGCCGATGTTGGTCTTCACCGAGCCGACCAGGCAGCGCTGGTCGGGTGTGCGGGGGCCGACGATGTCGGCCAGGGCCTGCAGTTCGACCGGGTCGCCGACGCTGGTGCCGGTGCCGTGGGCCTCGATGTAGTCGATGTCGGCCGTGACGACGCCCGCGTCGGCGTAGGCGCGGCGCAGTACGCCGAGCTGGCCCTCGACGGCGGGGGTGACCAGGTAGCCGCTGCTCTGGCCGTCGTTGCCGACGGCGGAGCCGCGGATGACGGCCCGGATGCGGTCGCCGTCGGCCAGCGCCGCAAACAGGGGCTTGAGGATGACCGCGCCGATGCCGTCGCTGCGGACGAAGCCGTCGCCCGAGGCGTCGGCGAACTTGCAGCGGCCGTCGGAGGCGAGCATGCCGGCGCCGGAGTAGACGACCCCTTCCTCCGGCAGGAGTACGAGGTTGACGCCGCCGGCGATCGCCAGCGGGCATTCGCCGAGCCGGATCGCCTGTACGGCGTTGTGGACCGCGACGAGGGCGGAGGAACAGGCGGTGTCGACGGTGAAGCTGGGCCCGCGCAGGTCGAAGGCGTACGACAGCCGGCCCGAGGTGATGGCGCGTGAGGCGGCGCCCGTCATCGCGTACAGATCGAGCTGCTCGCGGTCGTCGTACTGCAAGTGCCAGTAGTCACCGCCCAGTTGACCGATGAACACGCCCGTGTCGGTGCCCGCGATACGGGGCAGGGACTGGCCTGCGTCCTCAAGGGCTTCGTAGGCGACTTCCAGCAGCAGCCGCTGCTGGGGGTCCATGCGGTCGGCCTCGCGGGGGGAGACACCGAAGAACTCCGCGTCGAAGGCGTCGATGTCGCGCAGCAGCCCGCCCCACCGGCTCACTGTGCGGCCGGGCGTACGGGGCGTGGGGTCGTAGACGGCGTCGATGTCGTAGCGCTCGGACGGGATGTCCGTGATGGCGTCGCGGCCCTGGATCAACATGTCCCAGAGCTGTTCCGGGCTGGTCGCATCGGCGAACCGTCCGGCCAAACCGATGATGGCGATCGGTTCACTGGCGGTCTCAGCCGCGCGGGTGGAGTCGTGAGGCATGAATGTCCTTCCGGGCATGGCGAAGCCGTTCACTGGTGAAGCAGCACGGAAGGAAGCGCGGTACGGGCGCGGCGAACCGGCAGCAAGAACCGGCCCGGTGGCGGGCGCACATACCGAGGACACAGCGGGAGTGAGGCGGGAAAGAGTCGGCTCCGCTGGCTGAGCGGCCATGTGCGGGGCGAGCGCACTGACCGTTCACGGGCCGGGCGCGGCTATCGGCACAGCCGCTGATCCCCGATGTCATTGTGGCACTGGGCGGATGGGCCCGGTGCCGCTAACCCCGCTGTTTCGACATGTATCGAGATTGGCCCGGCGCATGAGCTAAACGCAACGCGGCGCGGAGTGAGGCTCGTCACAACTCGGCAGGCCCAGGTATGAGGTTGACATTCATCGAAGCAGAGGCGACGCTGGGTCTTTGATTCGTTGTTTATCTATATAGGCGGTCGTGATGCGCTTCCCGCGCCGCCGTCCGAACCGCCGCGACAGGAGCCGATCCTGATGAGCGAACCCGCCGGTCCCGCCGGTGCCGGGCAGACCAGTTCCTGCTGTGCCGCGATCGACGCATGGCGGCAGCGGGCGCAGCAGCGAACCGAGCAGCACGCACAAGCGGACAGCGAGGAGGACCTCGCGACGTCCTCGACCGACTCCGCGCGAGACGCCTGATCCCGCCCCGCCCCTCGTGAAAGGACACCACACCGTGGTCGACCTCAGCCCCGACCGTCTTCCCGTCGCCGTCATCGGAGCCGGCCCAGTCGGCCTGGCCGCTGCGGCGCACCTGGCCGAACGCGACGTCCCCTTCGTTGTCCTGGAGGAAGGCGACGCCGCGGCACCGGCCGTGCAGGCCTGGTCCCACATCCAGCTCTTCAGTCCCTGGGAGTTCAACACCGATCCCGCCGCCCGCCGTCTCCTCGCGGCTGCCGGATGGGACGAGCCCGACGCCTCCGCCCTGCCCACCGGCGGCGAACTCGTCAAGCACTACCTCCAGCCGCTGGCCGAACTGCCCGCCCTGGCTCCCCACATCCGCTACGGCACCGCCGTCTCCGCCATCAGCCGACTGGGCATCGACCGCCTGCGCACCGCCGGCCGGGAGGCAGTCCCCTTCGTCCTTCGCCTCGCGGACGGTGACGAACTGCTCGCGCGCGCCGTCATCGACGCCTCCGGCACCTGGCGCCAGCCCAACCACGTCGGCGCCAACGGCCTTCCCGCCCACGGCGAGCAGGACGCGGCCGCCTGGATCAACCACGGCCTGCCCGACGTCTTCGGGGCCGACCGCGACCAGCACGCCGGCCGCCACACCGTCGTCGTCGGCGCCGGCCACTCGGCGGCCAACACCCTGCTCGCCCTGGCCGAACTGGCGGACACCGCACCGGACACCACCATCACCTGGGCCATCCGCGGAGCCGACCCGGCTGCCTCCTTCGGCGGTGGCGGCGACGACGAGCTGCCCGCACGCGGCGCCATCGGCTCCGGCCTGAAGATGCTCGTGGACACCGGCCGTGTCACCCTCGCGGCCAACTTCCGCGCCCACGCCGTCCGTCCCCTGGGCGCCGATCCGGCGCGCGACCAGGTGGAACTCATCTCCCGGGCACCGGACGGCACCGAGCAGACCCTCACCGCCGACCGGATCGTCGCGGCCACCGGCTTCAGGCCCGACTACAGCATCGCCGACGAGCTCCGCCTGGAGCTGGACCCGATCATGTCCGCGCCCCGCGCGCTGGCACCGTTGATCGACCCCAACCAGCACTCCTGCGGCACCGTCACCCCGCACGGCTACCGCGAACTGGCCCACCCCGAACCGGGCTACTTCGCCGTCGGCATGAAGAGCTACGGGCGCGCCCCGACGTTCCTCATGCTCACCGGCTACGAGCAGGTCCGTTCCATCGCCGCGGCTCTCGCCGGTGACATGGAGGCCGCCCAGTCGGTCGAACTGCAGCTGCCCGAGACAGGGGTGTGCTCGGTGACGGCCGGGGGCGAGGCACTCGCACTGCGCCTGGGCCTGACCCAGGAGCAGCACGAGCAGCTCCTCCACGTCACCGCCAGGCACCTCGGTACGTCGGCCACCGCGAACACCCAGTGGAAGGTGCCGCCGACCTCCAGGGTCTCCAGCTTCTCCCCCCGCCCGGTGCCGAGCGCCGCCCCGCCCACCAGGCTGAACGGCACGTCGCTGCCCAACTCGGCGCAGATGG
>NZ_JBHWZP010000340.1:0-9621 GCF_042728395.1 Streptomyces sp. NPDC060205 | reverse complement strand
CAGGGGCGCGGGGAACTGCGCGATCCGCCCCCACCGGGGCCGCACCCGACCGCGCACCCCCACTCGACCGCGCAGCCCCACCCGACAGCGCACCACCCCCGGCCCCCCGGCCACCCCCAGTCGCACCCCAACTAACCCCCGCCCAACCCCATTTGGGCTAGCCGTATCGCCATGCCACCGTGCGTGTTGCGCTATTGACTTGACCATGGACTGTCATAAGCCTGGCATCTGTTCGCCGCAGTGGCGGACTACCGCAAGGGGGGCTCATGAGACGAAGAGCGAGATCGATCCTCGCTGCCGGCGCACTCCTGCTCGGCGGAGTGGCCGTCGCACCCATGGCGCAGGCGGAACCCGGCGCCGCGGCCGGCCCGGGCGCGGACGAGGTCAAGGTGTTCCGTGCCGAGGTCACGAAGGAGCAGGTACCCCTGCTCCTCGCGGCCGGCCAGGACGGCCACGAGCTGAGCGAACGCGTACCGCAGAAGGGCACGGCCAGCGTCGAGGTCTACCTCACCGACAAGCAGGCCGACGAGCTGGAGGACAAGGGCGTCGGCCTCTCCGAGCACAAGCTCTCGGCCAAGGCACGCGCGCGCGTGGCCGCCGCGGGGGACGGCGTCTTCCGGCCGTACAGCGGCGCCGGGAACCTGAAGGAGGAGATCGTCAGGACGGGCCAGCAGAACCCGAACCTGACGAAGGTCGTCTCCATCGGCAAGACCCTCCAGGGGCAGGACATCCTGGCCCTGAAGCTCTCCAAGGGCGCCAAGAAGACCAAGGACGGCGCCAAGCCCTCCGTGCTGTACATGTCCAACCAGCACGCCCGTGAATGGATCACGCCCGAGATGACCCGGCGCCTGCTCCACCACTACCTGGACAACTACGGCAAGGACCGGCGCATCACCAAGCTCGTGGACTCCACCGAGCTGTGGTTCGTGCTGTCCGCCAACCCGGACGGGTACGACTGGACGTTCAAGCCCGAGGGCGACCGGCAGTGGCGCAAGAACCTGCGGGACGTCAACGGCGACGGCGCCCTGACCGTCGGCGACGGCGTCGACCTCAACCGCAACTTCGCCTACAAGTGGGGATACGACGACGAGGGGTCCTCGCCGTATCCGACCAGTCAGACCTATCGCGGCGCGAGCGCCGGGTCCGAACCCGAGACCAAGGCGATCGACTCCTTCGAGAAGCGCATCGGCTTCGACTACGGCATCAACTACCACTCCGCCGCCGAACTGATCCTCTACGGAGTCGGCTGGCAGGTGGCGACCCCGAGCCCCGACGACGTGCTCTACAAGTCCCTCGCGGGGACCCCCGAGAACTCGGCGATCCCCGGCTACCGCCCGCAGGTGTCCTCCGAGCTCTACACGACCAACGGCGAGGCCGACGGACACGCCTCCAACGTCAACGGCACGGCGATGTTCACCCCTGAGATGTCGACCTGCCAGACGGTGTCGAACCTCTACCCGGACGACCCCTGGAACGCCGCCGACTGCGCGTCGGTCTTCACCTTCCCGGACGACGAGAAGCTGATCCAGGAGGAGTTCGTCAAGAACATCCCGTTCGCGCTCTCCGTCGCCGAGTCGGCGGCCAAGCCCGACCAGCCGAAGTCCTCGGTCGGCATCGACGCCCCCGACTTCACCCCCGCCCCCTTCGCCACGTCCTACTCCCGCGGCGCCGACCAGGAAGTCTCCGTGGTCGCCCGCAAGTCCGTACGCGACAAGGAACTGAAGTACCGCGTCGACAACGGGCGTACGAAGACGCAGTCGCTCAAGGCCTGGAAGGGCGGCGAGACCTACGGCGGCGAGGACAACCTCTACTTCGACGAGTACCGCGCGAAGGTCCGCGACGGGGCGCCGGGCGACAAGGTCGAGGTCTGGTTCACCGGCGAGACCCGCGCCGGAAAGCCCACCTCCAGCACGCACTTCACGTACACCGTCGCCGAACGGCCGCGCGCCGACACGCTGGTGATCGCCGAGGAAGGCGTCGCAGCGACGAAGGCGCAGACCTACGTCGACGCCCTGAAGGCAGGCGGCCGCAAGGCCGTCGTCTGGGACGTCACCACCCAGGGCGCGCCCGACGCGCTCGGGATCCTGAGCCACTTCAAGTCCGTCGTCCACTACACCGGCGCCGACCGGCCCGGATACACCACCCAGCTGCAGCTGCGCGCCTACCTCAACGAGGGCGGCAAGCTCGTCGAGGCGGGCGAGCAGGCGGGCGGCCAGGTCGCGCTGCCGGGCGCCCTGACGAACGACTTCAGCCAGTACTACCTGGGCGCCTACTCCCGTACGACGACTCCGGGCGCCACCGCCTTCACCGGCTCGGGGAAGCTCGCGGGCACCGGGGGACCGCTCGGCGACACGCCCGGCAACCCGCTGGACGCGGCGGGCGCCTACAGCGTCACCTCGGACACCCTGCCGGTCGACCGGTTCCCGCAGTTCGCCAGCGAGGGCGGCGGCGGATACCCGGGCACCGTCAACCCGTACGGCCCCTACGAGGGCGCGTCCATGGCGGCCGTCACGCACACCGACTACGCCTGGAACCGCCTCACGCGCACCATCGACCTCACCGGGGTGAGCGCGGCCCAGGCGCCCGCCCTGCGCACCCAGCTCCTGTGGGACACCGAGGAGGGCTACGACCACGCGGTGCTCGAAGCGCACACGGCCGGGGCCGACGACTGGACCACGCTCCCCGACAAGGGCGGCGCCACCAGTACGGCCGTTCCCGCCGAGTGCGAGGCAGGGTTCTTCATCCAGGGACACCCGGCCCTCACGCGCTACCTCACCCGGGGCGCGACCGCGTGCACCCCGACCGGCACCAGCGGCTCCTGGAACAGCTTCACGGGGGCCTCAGCGGGCTGGCAGCAGGTCGAGTTCGACCTGTCCGCGTACGCCGGGAAGACCGTCGAGGTGTCGATCAGCTACATCACCGACCCGGGCTCCGGCGGACACGGGGTCCTCGCCGACAACGCCTCCGTCGTGATCGGCGGCACGGCGACCGAGACCGAGGGCTTCGAGACCTCTCTGGGTGCCTGGAAGGTCCCCGGGCCGCCCGCGGGCAGCCCCGCGGTCGTCCAGGACTGGGGTCTGTCCGGCGAGCTGTTCAAGACGTACGGCGCGGTCACCACCCGTGACAGCGTCCTGTTCGGATTCGGCCTGGAGCACGTCACCGCGGCGGCCGACCGCACGGCCCTGCTGGGCAAGGCGCTGGCCGCGATCGGCGGCTGACACGGCCTCGCGGGGCATTGACCCCGAGGGCGGTCCGTACCCCTACTGGCGGGTACGGGCCGCCCTGCCGTGTATGGGGCATCTCGATGTCACCCCGGGAGCCTCAGGGAGGTAGGGTCGTAGGCGGTCGGGGACATCCCATACAACTCGCCGGCGTCAACAACCGGCGTACCTAACGAGGAGATCGGTTCGTGACGATCCGCGTAGGCATCAACGGCTTTGGCCGCATCGGTCGTAACTACTTCCGCGCGCTGCTGGAGCAGGGTGCAGACATCGAGATCGTGGCTGTCAACGACCTGGGTGACACCGCGACCACCGCTCATCTGCTCAAGTACGACACCATTCTGGGCCGCCTCAAGGCCGAGGTGTCGCACACCGCCGACACGATCACCGTCGACGGCCACACCATCAAGGTGCTGTCGGAGCGCAACCCCGCCGACATCCCGTGGGGCGACCTCGGCGTCGACATCGTCATCGAGTCGACCGGCATCTTCACCAAGAAGGCCGACGCCGAGAAGCACATCGCGGGCGGCGCCAAGAAGGTCCTCATCTCGGCTCCGGCCAAGGACGAGGACATCACCATCGTGATGGGCGTCAACCAGGACAAGTACGACGCGGCCAACCACCACGTCATCTCGAACGCCTCCTGCACCACCAACTGTGTGGCGCCGATGGCCAAGGTCCTCGACGAGAACTTCGGCATCGTCAAGGGTCTGATGACGACGGTCCACGCGTACACGAACGACCAGCGGATCCTGGACTTCCCGCACTCGGACCTGCGCCGCGCCCGCGCCGCCGCCGAGAACATCATCCCGACCACCACGGGTGCCGCCAAGGCCACCGCGCTGGTCCTCCCGCAGCTCAAGGGCAAGCTCGACGGCATCGCGATGCGCGTCCCGGTCCCGACCGGCTCCGCCACCGACCTGGTCGTCACCCTGCAGCGCGAGGTCACCAAGGACGAGGTCAACGCCGCGTTCAAGAAGGCCTCCGACGACGGCGACCTCAAGGGCTTCCTGACGTACACCGAGGACCCGATCGTCTCCTCCGACATCGTCGGCGACCCGGCCTCCTGCACCTTCGACTCCTCCCTGACCATGGTCCAGGAGGGCAACACGGTGAAGATCCTCGGCTGGTACGACAACGAGTGGGGCTACTCCAACCGCCTCGTCGACCTCACGGTCTTCGTCGGCGAACAGCTCTAGGTCCAAGAAGCAAGGCACCTCGTGTGAGCACAGGGCCCGGGCAGCGCGCCGCGCACCCCGGGCCCTGTGGCACGTGCTGAGCGATCAGCCCTCTCTCGGACAAAAGAGCTTCCCTAGGAGTCCACTCATGAAGACGATCGACGAACTTCTCTCCGAAGGGGTCGACGGCAAGCGGGTCTTCGTGCGCGCCGACCTGAACGTGCCGCTGGCCGACGGCCTCATCACCGACGACGGCCGCATCCGCGCCGTCCTGCCGACCGTCAAGGCGCTCGCCGAGGCCGGTGCCAAGGTGATCGTCGCCTCGCACCTGGGCCGCCCCAAGGGCACCCCGGACCCCGCCTTCTCGCTGCTGCCCGCCGCCGAGCGCCTCGGCGAGCTGCTCGGCGCGCCCGTCGCGTTCGCCCAGGACACCGTCGGACCGGCCGCCCACGACGCCGTGAACGGCCTGCAGCCCGGCCAGGTGGCGGTCGTCGAGAACCTGCGCTTCAACGCCGGCGAGACGTCCAAGGACGACACCGAGCGCGGCGAGTTCGCCGACCGGCTGGCGGCCCTGGCCGATGTCTACGTAGGCGACGGTTTCGGTGCCGTGCACCGCAAGCACGCCTCGGTCTTCGACCTCCCGGCACGGCTGCCGCACTACGCCGGCTACCTCATCGCCACCGAGGTCGGCGTCCTGAAGAAGCTCACCGAGGACGTCGAGCGCCCCTACGTGGTCGCCCTCGGCGGCTCCAAGGTCTCCGACAAGCTCGCCGTCATCGACGAGCTGCTCGGCAAGGCCGACCGGCTGCTCATCGGCGGCGGCATGGCCTTCACCTTCCTGAAGGCCAAGGGGTACGAGATCGGTGCCTCCCTGGTCCAGGACGACCAGCTGCCCGCCGTCAAGGAGTACGTCGAGCGCGCCGAGAAGAACGGCGTCGAGCTGGTCGTCCCCGTCGACGTCGTGGTCGCGGCCGGTTTCCCCGACCTGAAGACGAAGGCGCCGTCCGATCCCACCACCGTCGCCGCGGACGCCATCCCGGCCGGTCAGATGGGTCTGGACATCGGTCCCGAGACCGGCGCCCTGTACGCCTCGAAGCTCGCCGACGCGGCCACCGTGTTCTGGAACGGTCCGATGGGCGTCTTCGAGCACCCCGACTACGCCGAGGGCACTAAGGCGGTCGCCCAGGCCCTGCTCGACTCCCAGGCCTTCACGGTGGTCGGCGGTGGCGACTCCGCCGCGGCCGTCCGCATCCTGGGCTTCGACGAGAACGCGTTCGGCCACATCTCCACCGGTGGCGGCGCCTCCCTCGAATACCTTGAGGGCAAGACGCTCCCCGGTCTCGCCGCACTGGAGGACTGACCCCGTATGACCACTCGCACGCCGCTGATGGCGGGCAACTGGAAGATGAACCTCAACCACCTTGAGGCCATCGCCCATGTCCAGAAGCTCGCCTTCGCCCTGGCCGACAAGGACTACGACGCCTGTGAGGTCGCGGTCCTGCCGCCCTTCACGGACCTGCGCTCGGTACAGACCCTGGTCGACGGCGACAAGCTCAAGATCAAGTACGGCGCCCAGGACATCTCGGCGCACGACTCCGGCGCCTACACCGGCGAGATCTCCGGCTCGATGCTGGCCAAGCTCAAGTGCACGTACGTGGCGATCGGCCACTCCGAGCGCCGCCAGTACCACGCCGAGACCGACGAGATCGTCAACGCCAAGGTGAAGGCCGCCTACAAGCACGGCCTCACCCCGATCCTGTGCGTCGGCGAGGAGCTGGACGTCCGCGAGGCGGGCAACCACGTCACGCACACGCTCAGCCAGGTCGAGGGCGGTCTCAAGGACCTCCCCGCCGAGCAGGCCGAGTCCATCGTCATCGCGTACGAGCCCGTCTGGGCCATCGGCACCGGCAAGGTGTGCGGCGCCGACGACGCCCAGGAGGTCTGCGCGGCGATCCGCGGCAAGCTCGCCGAGCTGTACTCGCAGGAAGTGGCCGACGCCGTCCGGATCCAGTACGGCGGCTCGGTGAAGTCCGGGAACGTCGCCGAGATCATGGCGAAGCCCGACATCGACGGCGCACTGGTCGGTGGCGCGGCGCTGGACGCCGACGACTTCGTCAAGATCGTCCGGTTCCGCGACCAGTAGGACCGCGCTCCGGATGTGAAGCGCCGAGCTGCGAGTATGCGGTAGCGGTGTTACGTCGTACCCTTGCGGGGGCCGGGCGGCTTCGTACCCGAAGCGCCGGCCCCCGTCGTCCGTCCAAGAGTCGTCCGTCCAAGTCCGAGGAAGTTGGTCCAGCCGTGGTTATGGGGTTCTCGATCGCCCTGATCGTCTTCAGCCTGTTGCTGATGCTGCTGGTGCTGATGCACAAGGGGAAGGGCGGCGGCCTGTCCGACATGTTCGGTGGCGGCATGCAGTCGTCCGTCGGTGGTTCCTCGGTCGCCGAGCGCAACCTCGACCGCATCACCCTCGTGGTCGGTCTGCTGTGGTTCGCCTGCATCGTGGTGCTGGGCATCCTGATGAAGGTCAACAACTGACCGTCGCCCCCCATCGGCACGGCAGCACGAACGCACATTACGCAAGCACATTCCGCACGTAAGGCCCCATGTCCGGTACGCGCCCGCAGGCGCGGCCTATCATGGGGCTTGCGTCTGTGCGCGGGGGTGTAACTCCTATCACTGGACGCGCGTTGGGCCTTACGTAGACTGAGGCGCCCGCAGCGAAGCGTCACGCCGACTCGCTTCGCGGCACCATCACGCAGGGAGTTACGACCGTGGCAAGTGGCAACGCGATCCGAGGAAGCCGGGTCGGGGCGGGGCCGATGGGCGAGGCCGAGCGCGGCGAGTCCGCGCCCCGGCTGCGCATCTCCTTCTGGTGCTCCAACGGGCACGAGACGCAGCCCAGCTTCGCCAGCGACGCGCAGGTCCCCGACACCTGGGACTGCCCCCGCTGCGGCTTTCCCGCCGGACAGGACCGGGACAACCCGCCGGACCCGCCGCGCACCGAGCCGTACAAGACGCACCTCGCGTACGTACGGGAGCGGCGCAGCGACGCGGACGGCGAGGCGATCCTCGCCGAGGCGCTCGCCAAACTGCGGGGCGAGATCTAGGAGCGGCGCGCGGCGAACCAGGAGCGGCGCGACCATCAGGAGTTGCGAGCCGGCCGGACACCGAGAGGTGTCCGGCCGGTCGTGTCCCGGGCCGGACGCCCTTTTTCCACGGCGTATTTTTCGTACGCCCGGCATCGCGCGGCTTCTCCGTCGCCGTGCTGACACCTCCGGGTGAACCGCACGTATCTGTTGTTGAGCCGGACGACGGCGGGACGACAACTCACGTCACCCTGATCATTTAGGTTGGGACCGGTAGCGGGGCAAGGTACGCAGCACTGGCAGGAAAGAGGCGGAAGTCCGAGATGAACGCAGAAAGCCGTACCAGGCTCAACCAGACGCCCGAGTGGACCGCTCTGGCGGAGCACCGGGAGGAACTCGCCGGGGCGCACCTGCGTGAGCTGTTCGAGCGGAACCCGGGACGAGGTGCCGCATACACGCTCCAGGTGGGCGATCTGCACGTCGACTACTCCAAGCACCTGATCACCGACGAGACACTGCGGCTGCTGCGTGAGCTGGCCGCGGCGACGGACGTCTTCGGGCTGCGGGACGCGATGTTCCGCGGCGAGAAGATCAACGTCACCGAGGACCGGGCGGTCCTGCACACCGCGCTGCGCGCCCCGCGGGACGCGGTCGTGGAGGTCGACGGCGAGAACGTCGTGCCGAAGGTGCACACGGTCCTCGACAAGATGTCCGGCTTCTCCGAGCGCATCCGCTCGGGCGAGTGGACCGGGCACACCGGCCGGCGCATCAAGAACGTGGTCAACATCGGTATCGGCGGCTCCGACCTGGGCCCGGCGATGGCGTACGAGGTGCTGCGGTCCTTCACCGACCGGGATCTGACGGTCCGGTTCGTGTCGAACGTCGACGGGGCCGATCTGCACGAGGCCGTCCGCGACCTCGACCCGGCCGAGACGCTGTTCATCGTCGCCTCGAAGACCTTCACCACCATCGAGACGATCACCAACGCGACCTCGGCGCGCGACTGGCTGCTGACCGAGCTGAAGGCCGGTCAGGAAGCCGTCGCCAAGCACTTCGTGGCGCTGTCGACGAACGCGGAGAAGGTCGCGGACTTCGGCATCGACACGGCGAACATGTTCGAGTTCTGGGACTGGGTCGGCGGACGCTACTCGTTCGACTCCGCGATCGGCCTGTCCCTGATGATCGCGATCGGCCCGGACCGCTTCCGGGAACTGCTCGACGGCTTCCACCTCGTCGACGAGCACTTCCGCACGGCGCCGGCCGAGTCCAACGTGCCGTTGCTGCTCGGCTTGTTGGGTGTCTGGTACGGCAATTTCTTCGACGCGCAGTCGCACGCGGTGCTGCCGTACTCGCACTACCTGTCCAAGTTCACGGCGTACCTGCAGCAGCTGGACATGGAGTCCAACGGCAAGTCCGTGGACCGGGACGGGAATCCGGTGGACTGGCAGACGGGGCCGGTGGTGTGGGGCACGCCCGGGACGAACGGGCAGCACGCGTACTACCAGTTGATCCACCAGGGTACGAAGGTCATCCCGGCGGACTTCATCGGCTTCGCCGAGCCGGTCGCCGAGCTGAGCGACGGGCTGAAGGCGCAGCACGATCTGCTGATGGCCAACTTCTTCGCGCAGACGCAGGCGTTGGCCTTCGGCAAGACGCCGGACGAGGTGCGGGCGGAGGGGGTTCCCGAGGAGCTGGTCGCGCACAAGACGTTCGCGGGGAATCATCCGACGACGACGATTCTCGCGCGGTCGTTGACGCCGTCCGTGCTCGGTCAGCTGATCGCGCTGTACGAGCACAAGGTGTTCGTGCAGGGGGCTGTCTGGAACATCGACTCCTTCGACCAGTGGGGGGTCGAGCTGGGGAAGGTGCTGGCCAAGCGGGTTGAGCCTGCGCTCACCGAGGGGGCGGAGGTGGCTGGGTTGGACGGGTCCACGAAGGCGCTGGTGAGCCTGTACCGGTCGCTGCGCGGGCGTTAGGGGTCGGTTCCTCACCTGCGGGCCGGTGGGGGCCGTTCGCGCAGTTCCCCGCGCCCCTTGAAGGCGGGGCTGCGCCCCGGCCTGCGTCCTTCGGCTGCGGGTCCGGTGGGGGCCGTTCGCGCAGTTCCCCGCGCCCCTGAAGACAAAAGATTGCGCCGTT
>NZ_JBHWZP010000339.1:0-9628 GCF_042728395.1 Streptomyces sp. NPDC060205 | reverse complement strand
CTCAGCCACGACGCGCCTGCAGCCAGGTACGAACCAGTCCCCCCGCCCCGTAAGGGGCGCGGGGAACTGCGCGGCCGGCCACGATGTGCCCGCAGTCAGGCACGAGCCCGTAAGGGGCGCGGGGAACTGCGCGGCCAGCCACAACCGGGCCGCAGTCAGGCACGTACCCCTTTACCCTTCAGGGGCGCGGGGAACTGCGCAGCCAAGCCCCGCCTGACCCGTGCGCAGCACTACCGCACCCCCCGCGAGGGGAACCCGTACCTCCGCGCAACCCCCACCGTCACAAGAACCGGCACCAGCAACACCCCCGCGCTCCAAGGGAACGCCCCCGCGCCGAAGCGGCTGAGGAGGGCGCCCCCCACCACCCCGCCCCCCGCCATCGCCGCGTTCCACAGAGTGACCAGCAGAGCCTGCGCCGCATCCGCGGACTCCCCGCCCGCGTCCGCCACCGCCGTCTGCAGCAGCGTGGGCGCGCCGCCCCACCCGAGCCCCCACAGCGCCGCCGCCGCGTAGACGAGTACGGGGCTGCCGGCCGGCACCGCGAGCAGCGCCGCAGCCGCCGCGACCAGCAGAGCGCTGGCCAGCGTCAGAGCCCGCAGCCACCGGTCGATCCGCGCCCCCACGAACCAGATGCCCACCAGGGACGCCGCCCCGAACACCAGCAGCACGACATCCGTCGACCCACCCATGCCCAGCCGGTCGAGAAACGTCGCGATGTACGTGTACAGAATCGTGTGGGCCAGCACGAAGACCAGCGTGACGAACAGCACCGGTGAGACCCCGGGAACCCGCAACGCCCCCAGCATCGGCACCCGCCCCTCCCCGCGCCGCCCCGGCAGCTCCGGCACGGCCACGCCGATCCACCCGAGCAGGACGACGGCGAGCACGGTCATGATGGAGAACGTCACCCGCCAGCCGAGTGTCTCCCCGAGGAAGGTCCCCGCCGGCACCCCCAGCGACAGCGCGACGGGAATCCCGGTCATCACCACGGCGACCGCCCGCCCCTGCAGACGTGCGGGAACCAGCCCGCGCGCGTACCCCGCGAGCAGCGCCCAGGCCAGCCCCGCGGCCACCCCGGCGACGAACCGCGCCACCATGGTGAGGGGATAGTTGGCGGACAGGGCGGTCACCGTGTTGGCGACGGCGAAGCCCGCCGTCGCCGTCAGCAGCAGACGCTTGCGCCGCCACCCGGCGGTGGCCGCGGACAGCGGGATCGCGGTGAGCGCGGTCCCGGCCGCGTAGACGGTCACCGACTGCCCCATCGCGGACTCGCCGACACCCAGGTCGGCGCTCATCGCGGGCAGTACCCCCGCGGGCAATGTCTCGGTGAGACTGGTGACGAACACAGCGGTGGCCAGGGCCAGAAGAGCGCCCAGCGGCAGCCCGCCAGGCGCGGCTTCCGTCGGGGAAACGGTCGGTTCGGGGTCGTTACGGGTTTCGGTGGTCCGAGAAGTCATGCGGCGTATGCTCGAACCCTCACATCGGTGTGAAGGTCAAGTGGCGAACTGCGAGGTCGGCCGGATGCGGATCGGAGAGCTGTCGAAGCGCACGGGCACACCCCCTCGGCTGCTGCGCTACTACGAGGAGCAGGGGCTGATCACCCCCGACCGCTGCACGAACGGCTACCGCTCCTACGACGAACGCCTCGTGGGCCGCGTCCAGCAGATCCGGGGCCTGCTCGACGCCGGACTGCCGACCCGCATCATCAAGCAGATCCTGCCCTGCCTGGACAAGCCCAGCACCATCCATTTCCCGGATCCGACCCCGGAGATGCTCGCCACCCTCGCGTGCGAACTCGACCGTATGACCCGCCGCATCGACTGCCTGGCCCGCAACCGCGACGCCATCGCCGCGTACCTCGCGACGGTACGGGGCGACACCCCGCCGGCCACCGAACAGGCCTGATACGAAAAGAACGTGAGGCCTGGGCCGGACCGCGTCAGACCGCCCGTTCCCGCGCCCGCACCGCCGCCTCCCGCACCGAGCCGCGGTGCACGGGACCGTGCCCCGGCAGCAGGATGTCGGCCGGCAGTGCCTCGAACGCGTCGAGGGAGGCCAGCGCCCCGCCCAGGTCGTGATGGAACATCACGGGCAGCACCTGCGGTCCCGCCACGCGTGAGGTGGGGTGGCCGTTGACCAGTGCGTCGCCCGATATCACCACCCCCGCCTCCGGCAGATGGAAGGCGCAGTGGCCGGCCGTGTGCCCGGGGGTGTGCACGGGCACGGGACGGCCGGGCAGGTCGAGTGCCCCCTCGGCCGGGAACGCCCGCGGCCGGGTGACCGGCACGTGCGCGGTGCCGCCGGACCGCAGCGCGTGCACGGCCCACGGCACCACACCGGGCCGCCAGGCGTTCTTCAGGACCTGCCCGACGGTCACCTGGTGGAGGAAGTCCCGGCGCGCGTGCGGGACTTCGGCCTCGTGGGTGTAGACGGGCGTGCCGTAGGTGCTGCTGAGGTACTCGGCCGACCCGAGGTGGTCGTTGTGGGCGTGCGTCACGAGAACGGCCGTGACGGCCTCGGGTGAACTGCCCACGGCCGCCAAGGACGCGAGCACCTTCTCGCGGTCGCCGGGGTAGCCGGTGTCCACGAGGGTGACGGCGTCGCCCTCGGTGAGGATCACCCAGTTGGTGTTGCTGCCGTGCACGAGATGGATGCCGTCGGCGACCTGACGGATGTCTGCCTGCATGATCGTCCCGAACCTAGAGGTCCTTGTCTGACGGGGCCAGCCAAGCAGACTCGCGGTCGCCGCGGCGCAGCGGGGCGGACGAAGCGCGCATCGACCTCAGCGCCAGCAGCAGTACGGCGATGTCGTCGAAGTAGGCCGGGTCGGGCATCAGGTCCGTCGGCAGCACGACATAGGCGATCGCACCCCAGAAGACCCAGCGGGGGCCTGTCGGCAGCCCGGCACGGCGCAGGTTCCGCCGCGTGCGGACCAGGCGGACGGTCAGGACGACCGCCCCCGCGAGCGCCGCCGCCAGTACGACCGCGGCGACGATGACCAGAATCCACAAGTTGGTGTCCATGAGCCCTTCCCAGGCGCGTCCGGTGCTGTTGTCCGGATGCCCAGGTTCACTCTGTCATCACAGCCGGGCCGGGCCGACACGCGGCGCGGTGCGTCCCGGGGCCGCCCGCCGCACCCCTACTCTTTGCTGTCGATCGACGACCTTGAGTGACACTCGACTGATGAATGTGGGATGCGCGCGTGAAGATCGCCTGCGTCGGCGGTGGGCCCGCCGGCTTGTACCTCTCGATCCTGCTGAAGCGCCAGGACCCGGGCCACGAGATCACCGTCCATGAACGGAACCCGGCCGGCTCGACCTACGGCTGGGGGGTGACGTACTGGGGGAGCCTGCTCGACAAGCTGGAGGCGGGTGACCCCGAGTCGGCGCGGGCCGTGCGGGAGAACTCGGTGCGCTGGAGCGACGGCGTCGCACACGTCGGCGACCGTACGACCACCCACCACGGCGACGAGGGCTTCGGCATCGGACGCGGCCGGCTGCTGGACATCCTCGCCGAGCGGGCGCGCTCCCTGGGCGTACGCGTCGAGTTCGAGAGCGATGTCGCCGACGGGGCCGCACTGCCCGACGCCGACCTGGTCGTCGCCTGCGACGGCGTGCGCAGCGGGGTGCGCGAGCGCCACGCCGACCACTTCGGCACCGAGACCGCGCTCGGCCGCAACCGGTACATCTGGCTGGGCACCACGAAGGTCTTCGACGCGTTCACCTTCGCCTTCGTGGACACACCGCACGGCTGGATCTGGTGCTACGCCTACGGGTTCGGCGACGACCGCAGCACCTGTGTCGTCGAGTGCTCGCCCGAGACCTGGACGGGCCTGGGTCTCGACCGGGCCGACGAGGCCCAGGGGCTCGCCCGCCTCGAAGAGCTCTTCGTCAAGCTGCTGGACGGCCACCGGCTCATCGGACGGGCGACCGCGGGCGGCAGCGCCCAGTGGCTGAACTTCCGCACCCTCACCAACCGCACCTGGTCCCACGGCAACGTCGTCCTGCTCGGCGACGCCGCCCACACCACCCACTACTCCATCGGCGCGGGCACCACTCTCGCCCTGGAGGACGCCATCGCCCTGGCCGGCGCACTGGGCGAGCGGCCCGCGAGCGAGCCCGGGGCAGGGGCCGGGCGGGCCGGACTCGCCCCGGCCCTCGCCGCGTACGAGAAGGTGCGCAAGGCCGAGCTGCTGTCCGTGCAGAGCGCGGCCCGCCACAGCGCCCAGTGGTACGAGAACCTGCCGCGGTACATCGACCTGCCCCCGGCGCAGATGTTCGCGCTCCTCGGCCAGCGGCACTCGCCCCTGCTGCCGTACGTGCCGCCGCAGCTGTACTACCGGCTCGACCGGGCGGCCGGGCGGCTCGAATCCCTGCGCAGGCTCAAGCGCTGGCTGGGCCCGAAGCTGGCACGCACCCTGCACGGCAGCGCCACCAGGGGCTGACACCCCGTCAACACCGCACTCCGATGGCGGGAATGGCGGTGTTGCCCACGGGCCGGATGATGCGCGAGCGTGCTGAGTCATGGACCGAGACCGGGGCGACGCCGCCCTCTCCCTCTCCCGCCGCCGGCTCCTCGCGGCCGCGGGCGCCGCCGGTGCCGTCACCGCCATCGGCCTCGCACCCGCCGCCGCGCAGCCGCGTACCGGGCTCTCCCTGTCCTTCACCGGGGCCACCAACGGTGCGGCGACCCTCGCGCCCGGCGGGGACCGGCTGATCGCCGAGATCCAGAACGTCCTGTGGTCGCTGCCGCGCACCGGAGGCAGAGCCGTCCCGCTCACCCCGGCGGGCCTCGAACCGAACCGGCCCGTGTACGCGCCGGACGGCGGCCTCGTCGCCTTCTGCGCCTACCGGGGCGGCGGCTTCCACCTCTGGACGATGCGGCCCGACGGGTCCGACGTACGCAGACGCACCGACGGGCCCTTCGACGACCGCGGCCCCGCCTGGTCGCCCGACGCCACCCGGATCGCCTTCGCCTCCGAGCGCGGCGGCGACCCGGTGGCCGGCAGCCCGTACCGCATCCACGTGCTGGACCTGCGCACCGGCGACATCCGCCGGGTGACGGGACTGCCCGGCCAGGCAGGCCCCGTGCAGGACGGGGCCTGGGAGGACTTCGACCCCACCTGGTCGCCGGACGGGGAACGCATCCTGTTCGTGCGCGCGAAGGGCGTCACCACCGTGAACGGCTTGGGACTCGACGCCCGGACCGTCGCCGCCGTCCCCGCCTCCGGCACCGGACCGGTCGTCGTGGAGCACACCGACACCACGACCGCCCAGCTGATGACCCCCGCCCTGGCACCGGACGGCCGCCGGCTCGCGTATCTGCGGACCACCGCGGCCCCGAACGGCTCCTGCACGCTCGTCGTCGACGGCCGGCCCGTCACCCTCGCCGGTGACCTCGCACCCGTACCACCCCGCTGGACGCCCGACGGCGAGCTGCTGCTCACCATCGACGGCGAGTTCACCCTCGTACGGCCGGAGAAGCCGACGGAGGCGGACACCGTCCCCTTCGAGGGGGTGCTGCCCGTGGACCGGCCGCGCTACGACGTCAAGGAGTACGACCTGGGGGAGGGGCGGGCCCGGCCGGTGCGGGGGATCCATCTGCCCGCGCTCTCGCCCGACGGGCGGCACATCGCCTTCGCCGCGCTCAACTCGCTCTGGCTGGCGAACAGTTCGGGCGGCGCGGCGCCGAAGCGGCTGCGCCGGGCGGCGGCCACGGAGTATCTGCTCGGGCCCTCGTGGTCGCGCGACGGACGTACGCTGCTGTACGCGGACGACCGGGACGGCCTGCTCGGTGTGTACCGGCTGGATCCGGCCACCGGCGAGGAGAGCGCCCTCGCGACCGGCGGACGGGTGCATCCCGCGCTCTCGCCCGACGGGACACGCCTCGCCTGTCTGGATCTGACCGGACGGCTCGTCGTCCGCGACCTCGCGGGCGGCACGGAGAAAGTGCTCGCGACCCCGCTCGGCGCGGGAGGGCTGCCCGGGCGGCCCAGCTGGTCGCCCGACGGCCGGTACGTGGCGTTCTGCGACCGCAACCGCCTCAACCTCCGCTTCCGGGAGGGCTACAACCTGGTCCGGGTCGTCGACACAACGACCGGGCAGGACCGGCTGCACGCGGTGGCACCGCATGCGTCGATCGCCGACCGGTACGACTCGGGCCCCGTCTGGTCGCCCGACGGCCGCTGGATGGCGGTCGTCGTCGAATCCGCGCTCTGCCTGCTGCCCGTCACACCCGACGGCACCCCGCGCGGCGCCCTGCGCACGCTCACCACCGAACCGGCCGACCACCCCTCCTGGTCCGGCGACTCGCGGACCCTGCTGTACCTCTCCGGAGCCGCGCTGCGGCTGATCGGCGTCGGCGGCGGACCGGCCCGTACCGTCCGCGTGCCCCTGGATCAGCGCCGACCCGTACCCGCCGACACCGTGGTGCACGCGGGACGGCTCTGGGACGGCACGGGCGACTCCGTACGGGAGGACGTCGACATCGTCGTACGCGGCGGACGTGTCACCGCCGTCGAACCGCACCGCAGGCGCGCGGCGACGACCGGCGTCGACGCCTCGGACAAGACCGTCGTCCCCGGTCTGTGGGACACGCACACCCACCCCTGGCAGGCCACCTACGGCGGCCGTCAGACGGTCGGCCAGCTCACCTACGGCATCACCACCGCCGTGTCCCTCGGCGGCTTCGCGTACGAACAGGCACGCATCCGCGAAGCCGTGACGGCCCATCAGCTCGCCGGACCGCGACTGCTGACCACCGGCGAACTCCTCGACGGCTCCCGGGTCGCCTACAGCATGGGACGCGCCCACCGTACGAGGGACGGGCTGCGGCGCTCGCTGGAGCGGGGTGCCGCGCTGGACTGGGACTTCGTCAAGACCTATGTGCGGGCGCCGAGCTGGGTGATGGAGGAGGCGGCGCGGTTCGGGCACGAGCGGCTCGGTGTGCGCTCGGGCAGCCATCTGCTCTCACCCGGCGTCCAGCTCGGTCAGGACCTGACGACCCATCTGCAGGCGACCCAGCGCTACGAGTTCGGCCATGCGACCACCTCGACGGGACGTGCCTACCAGGACCTGCTGGAGATCTACACCGCGCGGGGCGTCGACTTCGGCCTCATCGCCACCCCCTTCACCTCGGCGCCCCTGCTCGGCGCGGATCCGGCACTGGCGGACGATCCCCGGGTGACCGCCGTGATGCCGCCCTGGGACAGCGCCCTCGTCCAGCAGGGGGCGACCGTGCCGCCGACCGCGGCCCAACTCGCCACCCTGCGCACGGAGACCGACATCTACCGGCGGGTCCTGGCGGCGGGCGGACTCGTCGCCCTCGGCACCGACCAGCCGCTCGTCCCGGTCGGACTCTCCCTCCATCTCGGCCTGCGTGCCCTGCACCGGGGCGGTCTGTCCCCGGCGGAGGCCCTGCGGACGGTGACCGTGCTGCCCGCGCGGCTCTTCGGCCTCGAAGGCGACCTCGGCACGGTCCGGCCGGGCAGGCTCGCCGACCTGACCGTGGTGGACGGCGACCCCTTCACCGACTTCGACACCCTCGTCCGTACGGTCGCCGTGCTCCGGGGCGGGGTCCCGTACTCGACCGACGAGCTCGTGGCCGCGTACGAGCCGGTGTCCGCGCCCGCCGGCCGCCGTGCGGCGCCGGAGGTGGACTGGCTGGAGGCGGGGCGGCTGATGCGGCTTGAGGGGTGCTGCGACGCGGGTTTCTGAGGTCGGCCCGCGGGCTCAGGACCATGACCCGGTGCGCATGCCCGTCAGCGGCCCGACGGTCCGGCCCTGTGTCGAACGGCGGGCCAAGATATTCGAACGAGTTGTGATGTCCACTCCCGGAGTGTGAATGGGTGTATACCCCCGCTATCGCGTGCGCCCTCGCGGCAACGCCTCCCGCCGAGACGTCCGGGTGATCAGACAACACGGAGCTCCGGCAAGGCGGTTGGAACGGGATCGTCCGCAAAACGCACCAAGCGTCACGCGCCTTGACAGCATCGATCGTGCGCCGGCGCAACTAATGTGACGAAAGAGCGCCACAGTGACCCCATGCCGGGATACGCTGCCCCGCGCACCCCACGTTCGAGTCCGCGCACGTGGGGGGCCGGTCATCCCGGCCTGCTCGTGTGCGGGTTCAGCAGAGCCCCAACGCGAGAGACATACCGTCCGGTCTGACGCTCCACCCCTCACCGCAACCCGGTGAACCAGTCCACCCCCGGAAGGCTCCACGCGGCCGGGCACCGATCAACCTTGGCGTCCCCCGTAGGTCCGTACGCGCGGTGCGGTCCTTCAGGCAGGGCGTCCCGAACCCCCGTCAGGGCAGCCTCGGCTCGAACTCGGCACCGAAAAGAACGCACCACGGACTCCGCCAGGAACCGTGCGCCGCGGACGGCTCCACCAGGACCTGCCGGTCCGGCCGGGATCGGACGCCCTCAGGTGCACAGCCGGCCGCCGAGTTCCGCCGACTGCCTTTCATCCAGTGAGGAACCATGAGCATGCGCGCCCGCACCACCGTAGCTGCGGCCCTTTCGACGGTCCTGTCCCTGTCCCTCGCCGCATGTGGCGAGGGATCCGACAGCGGGAGCGACGGAAAGGCCGCGTCCGTGGGTATCGCCATGCCCACGAAGACGTCCCAGCGGTGGATCAACGACGGCCAGAACATGGTCGACGAGCTCAAGGGGTTCGGCTACACCACCACCCTCAAGTACGCCGACAACGACCCGAAGAACCAGGTCGCCCAGGTCGAGGCCATGATCGACAGCGGCGTCGACGCACTGGTCATAGCCTCGGTCGACGGCAAGGTGTTCACCGACGTCCTGGAGAAGGCGAACTCGGCCAACGTGCCGGTGATCTCCTACGACCGGCTGATCCTCGGCAGCCCGAACGTCGACTACTACGCGACCTTCGACAACGTGAAGGTCGGCACCCTGCAGGCCGACTACATCACGGAGGGCCTCGGGCTCGTCAACGGCAGCGGCAAGGGCCCGTTCACCGTCGAGCTCTTCGCGGGATCCCCCGACGACAACAACACCAAGTACTTCTACGAGGCCGCCATGGAGGTCCTGGAGCCGTACATCCAGAGCGGTGACCTGATCGTGAGATCCGGGGAGACCGAGCTCAAGGAGGTCACCACCCTGCGCTGGGACGGCCCCACGGCGGAGAAGCGCATGAGCAAGCTGCTCGACGCCGAGTACTCCGACCAGAGCATCGACGCGGTCCTCTCCCCGTACGACGGCATGTCGCTCGGCATCATCAAGGCGCTCAAGGCGCACGGCTACGGCACCGCCGCCAAGCCGCTGCCCCTCGTCACGGGCCAGGACGCCGAGGTGCCCTCGATCAAGTCGATGATGGCCGGCGAGCAGTCGCAGACCGTCTACAAGGACACCCGCGAGCTGGCGCTGGTCACCGCGTACATGGTCAACTCCGTGGTCCACGGCAAGAAGCCGGCGCTCAACGACACCAGGACGTACAACAACGGCAAGAAGGTCGTGCCGGCGTACCTCCTGGAGCCGGTGGGCGTGGACAAGGCCAACTACCAGCAGGTGCTGGTCGACTCGGGCTACATCAAGAAGAGCGACCTGAAGTAGGTCCACCGAGAGGTGCACGCACGGGTGCGGGGCAGGGAGGCCGATCTC
>NZ_JBHWZP010000338.1:0-9760 GCF_042728395.1 Streptomyces sp. NPDC060205 | reverse complement strand
GGGCGGTGGCCGCGGATCGCGGTCACCGCCCCCCTCCCGTGGTCCTGCCCGCGGTCAGGCGCGGTCCGCGAGGAACAGGCCGCGGCCCGACTGGATCCCCTCCACGTAGGCGGCCTTCAGCCCGGCCCGGGTGAACGCCTCCTCGTACTCGGCCCGGGTGAACAGCGTCAGCGAGTGGCTCTCCGCGAAGTGCTGCACACCGCTGTCGGGCTCGGCCACCACGTAGTGCACCACCATGTGCGAGGTGTGCCCCCGGCGCTCCGTGTGGGAGACACGGGTCAGCGTCCCGGCGCCCACGGTCACGGTGTCCCCGCTCACATGGCGGTCCAGGGCCGTCTCCAGGAACCACCACGGGTCCACCGCCACGACCCCGCCCGGCGTCAGGTGCGCGGCGAACGACCGCAGGGTCGCGGTGAGTTCGGCCGTGTCCTTCAGGTAGGCGATCGAGCCGAACATGCAGGTGATCGCGTCGTAGGAGCGCCCCAGGGACAGGTCGCGCATGTCACCGCCGTGCAGGACGGCGGCGGGTACCGCGGTGCGGGCCATCGACAGCATCGCGTCGGACAGTTCGAGCCCCTCGACCTTGTCGAAGAGCTGGGCGAAGTGCCGCAGATGCGCGCCGGTGCCGCAGGCGACGTCCAGGAGCGAGGCCGCCGCGGGGTTGCGGGCCCGTACGAGCCCCGCGACGGTGGCTGCCTCCACCCGGTAGTCCTTGCCGCGCGACTCGTGCAACAGCTCGTAGATCTCGGCCATCCCGGGTCCGTACATGACGAACTCCCCTCCTCAGCTGGAACTGCTGGAACGGCCGGTACCGCCGGCAGCGGTGACGGAGGCCTCGCCGCCGAATCCGCCGGCGTGCTCCGCCGCCCAGCTCGCGAAGGTGCGGGCCGGCCGGCCGGTGACCCGGCGCACCGCATCGGTCACCGGGCCGGGGGTGACGGCCGACTCGGCCAGGTAGTCGAGCAGCATCTCGACGACCGGCGGCGGCATGACGGCGCTCATCGCCGCCCGTCCGGCCTCCCGGCTCAGCTCCTCGAAGCGGATGTCCCGGCCGGTCGCCTCCGCGATCGCCGCCACCTGCTCGACCTGCGTCAGCGCCTGAGGCCCTGTCACCAGGTGCTGGGCGCCCGCGTGGCCGTCCTCCAGCAGCGCGCTCGCCACGACCGCCGCGATGTCCGCCTCGTGGACGACCGCGCGGGCGGCCTTGCCGTAGGGGGCGCGCACGACGCCCTCCGTACGGATCGAGTCGCCCCACTTCCAGAGGGTGTTGCCCGCGAACTCGTCGGGGCGTACGAAGGTCCAGTCCGCCCCGCTGTCCTCGACGGCCCGTTCCACCGCGCGGTGGTGCTGGTGGCTGGGGTTGCTCTCGTCTTCGAGCACCGAGCTGGACGACAGGACGACGATGTGCCGGACCCCCGCCTCGCGGGCGAGCGCCGCGACCTCGTGGGCGGTCTCCGGCACCGGGAAGAGGTACATCCGGTCGATGCCCTCCAGTGGGGCGGGCAGGCTCCGCGGCTGCTCCAGGTCGCCCTCGACGACCTCGACGCCGGCCGGCAGCGCGGCGGTCGCGGGTGTGCGGGTGAGCGCCCGCACGTGGTGCCCGGAGTCCGCCAGGCTCCGGGCGACATGGCGTCCCACCTTGCCCGTGGCACCGGTCAACAGGATGTTCAAGGCCCCTCCTCGGCGTACGAAACGGTGCTCCCCGGCGCGCCGGACCGGCGCGCTGTCCTGTGCAGGGGAGGCGGTTCCAGGGGCCCAGGCTGTCGCGCCGGGCTAGAGGACCCCGTGAGCCCCGATGGACTTCGGCGGATCCCGGTGGGCGTCGGGCGGCATCCGGCCCCGCTCCAGCGGGACTTGAGCGGTCCTGCAGCCGTTCTCAGGCGGGTCGGGGGCAGTCTGGCGTGACATCGTCCGCGAGACTGTGAGGAATCGCCATGTCAATGGCCGAGCGCAAGGCCCTGTGTCTGGAAATGGTCGCCGCCTGGAACCGGTGGGACCTGAGCGGGATCATCAAGCACTGGTCGCCGGACATCGTGCACTACTCCGAGGACACCGAGGTGAGTTCCGCCGACATGATCAAACTCATGGAGGGCGGGCTGCAGGCGTTCCCCGATCTCCAGCTCGAAGTGAAGAGCATCATGGCCGAGGAGGACCGGGTCATCCTGCGCATCACCGTGACCGCGACCCACTCGCACGAGTTCATGGGCGTGCCGCCGACCGGCGAGCGCGTCAGCTGGCACCTGGTGGAGGAACTGCGCTTCGAGGACGCCAAGGTCGTCGAGCACTGGGACGTCATCAACATGCGCCCGCTCCTGGTCAAACTGGGCAAGCTGCCGGACGTCCCGAAGGTGGAACTGGAAACGAGCGCCTGACCGGCACGGACGTTCAGCCGTCGGCCCGTCGGCCGTGGGTCTGTAGGCCCGGCGGGCGCGGACCCGGGGGCGCGGACGTGTTCCGTGCCCCCGGGACGTGCGGGCCCCCGGGACGCGCGTCCCGGTCGTCCTCCGTCGCGCCCGGGACGGCTAACTAAGCTGGCGCCCAGGCGCGCGGCGGACAGGAAAACGCCGCACCAGACGGAACGGGGTGACGATGTCGGCGACGCGGTTGCTGGTCCTCGGGGTGGTACGCGGGTTCGGCAGGACGCACGGTTACCGGGTGCGGGCCGAGTTGCTGTCCTGGGGGATCGACGACTGGGCCAACGTCAAACCCGGCTCGATCTACCACGCGCTGCGGCAGCTCGCGAAGATCGGCCTGCTGGAGGCCAGCGAGATCGCGCACTGGCCGGGGCGGGTGGACTACAGCGTGACCGCCGAGGGGGACGCGGAGTTCTTCCGGCTGCTGGTCGACGCCCTGGAGCGGCCCGAGCACCGCGCCGACATGCTCAGCGCCGGCCTCGCCCTGATGCCCGCGCTGTCCCGCGAGCGCGCCGTGGCGGCCCTCTCCACCCGCCTGGCCGTCCTGGAGGCGCAACGGGCCGTGCTGCGCAAGGAGTCCGCCCCGGTGCACGCCGAGGGCCTGCCCGCGCATCTGGGCGAGCTGTGGACCATGCGTACGCGCTACGCCGACCTCGGCGTCGAATGGACCCAGGACCTGCTGGCACGGGTCAGGTCCGGCGAGTACGAGATGGCGGGTGAGCACGGGCCGTCCTTCGGGACTCCGGGATCGTGGCGTGCCCTCATCGGCCCCGGGACGACGGGTCGTTGACGGCCGGCCGTTTTCGCACGACCTACTAATCAAACTTGCATAGTGGGTTGCCCGTGCTCTAGCTTGGAGCAGTAATCAAATTTGATTACTGCTCTGCGTGTCGTTCGTTTCCTGCCATGGCGCACAGCCTCTCGTGGCGCATCAGGACCAAGGAGTCACAGATTGAGTTCGCAATCCACACTTGCCATCGAGACGTCGGGACTCGTCAAGACCTTCGGTGAGACCCGGGCCGTCGACGGTGTCGACCTGGCCATCCCGCAGGGTGTCGTCTACGGCGTGCTGGGCCCCAACGGCGCGGGCAAGACGACGACCATCCGGATGCTGTCCACCCTGCTCACGCCCGACGGAGGCACCGCCCGGGTCCTCGGGCACGACGTGGTCAAGGAGGCCGCGGCGGTCCGCAGCCGGGTCAGCCTCACCGGCCAGTTCGCCTCGATCGACGAGGACCTCACCGCCACCGAGAACCTCACCCTGCTCGCCCGCCTCCTGGGCTTCTCCAAGTCCCAGGCCGCCGCCCGGGCCGAGGAACTGCTCGCGGCCTTCGACCTCACCAAAGCCGCCGGACGCCAGTCCAAGACCTTCTCCGGAGGCATGCGGCGCCGCCTCGACATCGCCGCCAGCCTTGTCATCACCCCCGACCTGCTCTTCCTCGACGAGCCCACCACCGGACTCGACCCGCGCAGCCGTAACCAGGTGTGGGACAGCGTGCGGGCCATGGTGGCGCTCGGCACCACGATCCTGCTGACCACGCAGTACCTCGACGAGGCCGACCAGCTCGCCGACCGGATCGCCGTCATCGACCACGGCCGGGTCATCGCCGAGGGCACCACCGGCGAGCTCAAGTCGTCCGTGGGCACCGGAGCCCTGCACGTACGGCTCGTCAACGCCGAGACCCGCCCCGCGGCCGCCCAGCTGCTCACCCGGGCCCTCGCCTCACCGGTCTTCCAGGAGTCCGACCCCTTCGCGCTCTCGGTACGGACCGACGACAACGAGCGGGTCGCGGGAGCCCTCGCCGAACTCGCCCGCTCCGAGATCGCCGTCTCGGACTTCGCGTTCGGCCGGCCCAGCCTCGACGAGGCCTTCCTCGCCCTCACCGGGCGCCCCGCGGAAGACGGCACCACCGACCAGGAGGAAGCGGCATGACCCTCACATCCGAGACGACGGCCACCCCGGGCGTGCCGAACGACGCCCTGCGCAAGGCCCTCACCAGTCAGATCCGCCCCTCCCGCCCCAACCCGCTGACCGCCGTACAGGTCTCGGCCTGGCGCACGATGCGGAAGATGAAGCACTACGGCGTGGCCGTGCTCTTCGACGTCACGCTGATGCCCATCGTCTTCCTGCTGACCTTCACCTACCTCTTCGGCGGCGCGTTCGCCGGCTCGACCAAGGAGTACCTCCAGTACTTCCTGCCGGGCGTCCTCGTGCAGACCGTCATCATGCCGACCGTCTACACCGGCACCGCGCTCAACATGGACATCACGCGGGGCATCTACGACCGCTTCCGGACCCTGCCGTTCTGGCAGCCCGCCACGATCGTGGGCAGCCTCCTCGGCGACATCGTCCGCTACGTGCTGGCGCTGACCACCACGATGGGGGTCGGGCTCGCGCTGGGCTTCCGGCCCGACGGGGGAGTGGGCGGCGTGCTGGCCGCGATGCTGCTCCTGCTCCTCTTCGCGGTGAGCGTCAGCTGGATCTTCGCCGCGCTGGGTGTGGTCGCCAAGGCGCCCGAGACGGTGTCGGGGTCCAGCATGCTGGTGATGTTCCCGCTGGTCTTCACGAGCAACATCTTCGTGGAGCCGGAGACGATGCCGGGGTGGATGGAGGCGATCGTCAACGCGAATCCGGTCAGTAACGCGGCTACGGCTGTTCGTGGGCTTGTCCACGGGGATGCCAGCGGGGCTGATATCGGGTGGGTGTTGCTGGCCAGCGGGGTCATTACGTTGATCTTCGCGCCGCTGACGATGCATCTGTATCGGGCGAAGAGTCGGCAGTAGCTTCGCTCGGGGTGCGTCGTCGGGTGCGGGTGCGTCGTGGCTGGTCGCGCAGTTCCCCGCGCCCCTAAAAGATTGCGCCGTTCCCCGCGCCCCTAAAGGACTGCGCCGTTCTCCGCGCCCCTTGGGTGGGTCCCTGAACGAGTCACGGCAGCCGGGCTGGTTGTCTTCCCCCGTCGGCTGGGTCGTGCTGCCGTGGCTCCTCACTTCGTACGGAAAGCGGCGCTTCCCGGGCCTCAAGCCTGGGAAGCGCCGCCTTCGTGCTGCTACTCGCCGGCCGAGGCCGCCGTGTCCGCCGCCTGGGCCTTCAGGGCGCGTTCGACGCCCGAGCGGGACTCCGAGATCAGGCGGCGCAGGGCCGCGCTCGGTTCGGCCGAGGCCAGCCACGCGTCCGTCTTCGCCAGGGTGTCGGCGGAGATCTGGACGGACGGGTAGAGGCCGACCGCGATCTGCTGGGCCATCTCGTGCGAACGCGAGTCCCAGACGCCCTTGACCGCCTCGAAGTACTTGTCCGTGTACGGGGCGAGCAGTTCGCGCTGGCCGAACTGCACGAAGCCGCCGATCACGGCCTCCTGCACGGCGTTCGGCAGCTTGTCGGACTCGACGACCGATGCCCAGGCCTCCGCCTTGGCCTCCTCGGTCGGACGGGCGGCGCGGGCGGTCGCCGCGTGCCGCTCACCGGCGGCCGTCCTGTCGCGCTCGTACTCGCTGGTGATCTCGGCCTCGTCGAAGCGGCCCACCGACGCGAGCCGCTGCACGAACGACCAGCGCAGCTCGGTGTCGACGGCCAGGCCCTCGATGCTCTCCCGGCCGTCCAGCAGGCCCTCCAGGAGGTCCAGCTGTTCCGGCGTACGGGCCGTCGACGCGAACGCGCGCGCCCAGGCCAGCTGGTGGTCGCTGCCGCTCGCGGAGGACCGCAGATGGGCCAGCGTGGCGTCCGTCCAGCGGGTCAGCAGCGCCTCGCGGGCGTTCGGGTCGGCGTACAGCTCGACCGCCGTCAGCACCTGGCGGTGCAGCGACTGGACGACGCCGATGTCCGACTCCTTGCCGATGCCGGAGAGCACCAGCGAGAGGTAGTCGCGGGTCGCCAGTTCGGCGTCGCGGGTCATGTCCCAGGCCGAGGCCCAGCACAGGGCGCGGGGCAGGGACGCCTCGAAGTCGCCGAGGTGCTCGGTGACGAACGCGAGGGACTGCTCGTCGAGCCGGACCTTCGCGTACGACAGGTCGTCGTCGTTGAGGAGGATCACGGCGGAGCGGGGCTTGCCCACCAGCTGGGGCACGTCGGTCAGTTCGCCGTCCACGTCCAGCTCGATGCGCTCGCCGCGCACCAGCTTGCCGCTGCCGCCCTCGGCGTCGTCCAGGTCGTACAGGCCGACCGCGATGCGGTGCGGGCGCAGCGTCGGCTCGCCCTTCGCGCCCGCGGGCAGCGCCGGGGCCTCCTGGCGGATCGCGAAGGAGGTGATGACACCGTTCGTGTCCGTCTCGATCTCCGGGCGCAGGATATTGATGCCGGCCGTCTGCAGCCATTTCTGCGACCACGTGCCCAGATCGCGCCCGCTGGTCTCCTCCAGCGCGCCGAGCAGGTCGGACAGCTGGGTGTTCCCGTACGCGTGCGCCTTGAAGTAGGCCTGCACGCCGCGGAAGAACTCGTCCTCGCCGACGTACGCCACGAGCTGCTTCAGGACGCTGGCGCCCTTGGCGTACGTGATGCCGTCGAAGTTGACGAGCACGTCGTCGAGGTCGTTGATCTGCGCCATGATCGGGTGCGTGGAGGGCAGCTGGTCCTGCCGGTACGCCCACGTCTTCATGGAGTTGGCGAACGTGGTCCAGGAGTGCGGCCAGCGGGAGTTCGGCGCGTACGCCTGGCAGGCGATCGAGGTGTAGGTGGCGAACGACTCGTTCAGCCACAGGTCGTTCCACCACTCCATCGTCACGAGGTCGCCGAACCACATGTGGGCCAGCTCGTGCAGGATGGTCTCGGCCCGCACCTCGTACGCGGCGTCCGTCACCTTCGACCGGAACACGTACTGGTCGCGGATGGTCACCGCGCCCGCGTTCTCCATCGCGCCCGCGTTGAACTCCGGCACGAACAGCTGGTCGTACTTCTTGAACGGGTACGCGTAGTCGAACTTCTCCTGGAACCACTCGAAGCCCTGCCGCGTGACCTCGAAGATCGCGTCCGAGTCGAGGAACTGGGCGAGCGAGGGCCGGCAGTAGATGCCCAGCGGCACACTCTGCCCGTCCTTCTCGTACACGCTGTGCACCGAGTGGTACGGACCGAGGATCAGCGCCGTGATGTACGTCGAGATCCGCGGCGTCGGCTCGAACTCCCAGACGTCGTCCTTCGGTTCCGGCGTCGGCGAGTTGGAGATGACGGTCCAGCCGGAGGGCGCCTTCACGGTGAACTGGAAGGTGGCCTTCAGGTCCGGCTGCTCGAAGCTCGCGAAGACACGGCGGGCGTCCGGCACCTCGAACTGGGTGTAGAGGTAGGCCTGCTGGTCGACCGGGTCGACGAACCGGTGCAGCCCCTCACCGGTGTTCGTGTACGCGCAGTCGGCCACGACCCGCAGGACGTTGCGGCCCTCCAGGATGCCCGCCAGCGCGATCCGCGAGTCCTGGAAGACCTCGGCGGGATCGAGGGAGTCACCGTTGAGGACGACCTCATGGACGGCCGGGGCCACCAGATCGATGAAGGACCCGACGCCGGTCTCGGCCGCGTCGAAGCGCACCGTGGTCACGGACCGGTAGGTGCCGCCCTCCACCGCGCCGGAGAGATCCAGATCGATCTCGTACGAGTCAACGGTGAGCAGCTTCGCCCGCTGCTGTGCCTCTTCGCGGGTCAGGTTTGTGCCAGGCACGCGGTCATCTCCTCGTGATGGGTCAGTTGCGTCATCCTTCCACGGCGGCTGCGGGAGTGCGATGTCCGTTTCCCGCCGGTGTGCGCGGGGGGAGCGGGGCCACCCTGGAGCCATGACCAGCCATCACGCACGTCCCATCGAACCCCAGGCGTTGAAGGAACTCCGCGCGACGGACGACGCGGGCCTCCCGTGCGTCCCCTTCACCGATCCGGAGGGCGGGGCCCCGCTCCGCTGCTGCCTGCGGCGCGGCGAGACGGGGGAGCGCATCGCCCTCGTCTCGTACGCGCCCCTGCGCCGCTGGGCCGCGGAGACCGGCGCGCGGCCCGGTGCGTACGACGAACAGGGGCCCGTCTTCGTCCACGCCGAGGAGTGCCCGGGGCCGGACCTCGCCGGATCCGGGTATCCCTTCGCCCGGCCGGGCGTCCTGCGCACCCTGCGCCGCTACTCCGCCCAGGGCCACATCCTCGGCGGCCGGCTCCTTGAGATCCCGGAGCCGGCCGGTCAGGACGCGCCCGACGCGGCCCTGGACGTGGCTCTCACGGAGGCCTTCGCCGACGACGAGGTGGCCCTCGTGCACGTCAGGGCCGTCGAATACGGCTGCTTCCTCTACGAGGTGCGCCGCCCCTGACACCGGATGTGTGCAAGGGGGAGTGGCACGTAAAGGACGGGGAACTCGGTTCGAGGCAAGTAGCCCGACTTTGACCCGAGTTGAGGGGGAACGTTCCCATGGCAGGAAAGCACGTCCTAGGAATCGCGACCGTGCTGGTACTCACCGCCGGAGTGTCCGCCTGCTCCAGCGGTGACGACGACGCGGACGGGAAGAAGGACGGGGCGAAGGGGGCGTCCTCGACCAAGGGCGCGTCCGAGTCCCAGGTGGTACGGGCGGCCCACCAGAAGACGACCGCGGCGGACTCGGCGAAGATGAGCCTCGTCTCCGAGGCGGCCGCGGCCGGCAAGACCGTGACCGTCCGCGGCACCGGCGTCATGGACCTCGAAGAGGGCGACAGCACCATGACGATGACGTCCCAGGGACAGCAGGTCGAGCAGCGCGTCCTCGACGGCGTCGTCTACCAGAAGGCCCCGGCCGAGCAGCGCGCCCAGCTCCAGCTGCCCAAGGGCAAGACCTGGATGAAGATCGACCCCGCCAAGCTGAACGGCGCGGGCGGGCAGGTCAACGACCCGGCGGAGTCCTTCGCGTACACCGAGGGGGTGAACGACGGCGATGTCACCAAGGTCGGCACGGAGACGGTCGACGGGACCCGCACCACGCACTACCGCGTCAAGGTCGCCGTGAAGGACCTCGCCAAGGGCGACCGGGCGAAGGCGGAGCAACTGCGTGAGCAGCTCGGCTCCTCGACGCTGCCGCTGGAGATGTGGGTCGACGACGAGGGCCGGCTGCGCCAGGAGACGATCAAGCTGACGCTGAAGCCGCAGGCGGGTGGGGCGCAGAAGGACCAGACGGTGACCAGCACGACGACGCTCAAGTTCACGGACTTCGGCGTGGAGGCGGACGTGGAGGCGCCGCCGTCGGCCGACACGGTGGATGTCACGAAGAAACTCGCGGACGCGTCCAAGGCGGGGGGCACGGCGTAAAAGGCCGCCCCCCAGGTCGAGGGCCGTCCGCGGGCCGGTGGGGGCCGTACGCGCAGTTCCCCGCGCCCCTCAAAAGCGGGGCTGCGCCCCAGCTTTTGTCTTCAGGGGCGCGGG